>NZ_VOJB01000103.1:45871-129930 GCF_007910085.1 Klebsiella sp. ME-303
TTTGATAGGATCTGCGTTCGCCGGGATCTCGATCACGACGTAGATGTCTTCCGGCAGATCTTTGCCCGCAGGTACGTTGAGTAAGCTCATGTCTGTTTCCTTTAAAATGTATGGCAAACAAGTGCCCGGTATTATAGCCAACTCACATCGAATGTCTTCGCTTCTTTTTCCCCAGAACGGGTGGGTGGAGTCTGAATTTTTCAGCGTAAGACAGCCTGAAAATCCATAAACATAGCCGCATACTGAATAAAATTATGTAACCGTTTTCATTGCATATGCTTGATATCTCAAAGTGTGCAAAATTTCGTCATAAACGGCGAAGCTCGCGCGGCTCGCGAAGCCTCACCGGCTCTCCGCTGGTGAGATGGCCGCCGATTAACATCTAATTAACTTTTTTGAAGTGTGATGTAACGCATTCAGTTACATCTCCGATTGTCTATAGTTTGTCCGCAGGTGAGGCTTTAACCAACAATAACCCTACGAGGATCCTCTTATGTGGAAGCGCTTACTTCTTGTCACAGCAGTTTCCGCAGCTATGTCGTCTATGGTCATGGCTGCCCCTCTTACCGTAGGTTTTTCGCAGGTCGGTTCTGAATCCGGCTGGCGTGCGGCCGAAACTAACGTCGCGAAAGAGGAGGCCGCGAAGCGCGGCATCACTCTGAAGATTGCCGACGCGCAACAAAAACAGGAAAACCAGATTAAAGCCGTACGCTCCTTTATCGCTCAGGGCGTCGATGCCATCTTCATCGCGCCGGTCGTGGCGACCGGCTGGGAGCCGGTACTGAAAGAAGCGAAAGAGGCCAAAATCCCGGTATTCCTGCTCGACCGCTCAATTGATGTTAAAGACAAAGATCTCTACATGACCACCGTTACCGCGAACAACGTGCTGGAAGGCCAGCTGATCGGCGAGTGGCTGGTCAAAACCGTCGACGGTAAGCCGTGTAACGTTGTTGAACTGCAGGGCACCGTAGGGGCCAGCGTGGCGATTGACCGCAAGAAAGGCTTCGCTGAGGCCATTTCTAAAGCCTCTAATATCAAAATTATCCGCTCCCAGTCCGGCGATTTTACCCGCAGCAAGGGCAAAGAAGTCATGGAGAGCTTTATCAAAGCGGAAAACAACGGCAAGAACATCTGCATGGTTTACGCCCATAACGACGACATGGTGATTGGCGCCATTCAGGCGATTAAAGAGGCCGGGCTGAAGCCGGGCAAAGATATCCTCACCGGCTCTATCGACGGCGTGCCGGATATCTATAAAGCGATGATGGCCGGCGAGGCCAATGCCAGCGTCGAACTGACGCCGAATATGGCCGGTCCGGCGTTCGATGCGCTGGAGAAATACAAAAAAGACGGCACCCTGCCTGAAAAAGTCACCATCACCAAATCGACCCTCTACCTGCCGGATACGGCGAAAGAAGAGTTAGAGAAGAAGAAAAATATGGGCTACTGAGTAGCCGAATGACAGGTTCACCGCCGCCTCCGGGATGTCCCCGGTCGCTAAAGCGCGGCTGATTTCCCTCTCCTCCCATCGGGGAGAGGGCAAAGGTGAGGGGGGAGAGCATGAACGGCGAATTACATCAGGAAATCCTTCGTACTGAAGGGCTTAGCAAATTTTTCCCCGGCGTGAAGGCGCTGGATAACGTTAATTTTAGCCTGCACCGGGGCGAAATCATGGCTCTGTTAGGCGAAAACGGCGCGGGTAAATCCACCCTGATCAAAGCGCTGACCGGCGTCTATCATGCCGATCGCGGGGCCATCTGGCTGGAAGGGCGGGAGATCGCGCCGAAAAATACCGCTCACGCCCAGCAGCTGGGGATCGGCACCGTCTATCAGGAAGTGAACCTGCTGCCTAATATGTCGGTGGCGGATAATCTGTTTATCGGCCGCGAGCCCAGACGCTTTGGCCTGCTGCGGCGTAAAGAGATGGAAAAGCGCGCCACCGCGCTGATGGCGTCCTACGGTTTTTCTCTTGATGTCCGTGAACCGCTGAACCGCTTTTCGGTGGCGATGCAGCAGATTGTCGCGATCTGCCGGGCGATCGACCTGTCAGCAAAAGTGTTAATTCTTGATGAACCGACCGCCAGCCTGGATACCCAGGAGGTGGAGATGCTCTTTACCCTGATGCGCCAGCTGCGCGATAGCGGGGTCAGCCTGATTTTCGTCACCCACTTCCTCGACCAGGTGTATGCCGTCAGCGATCGCATCACCGTGCTGCGTAACGGCGGTTTTGTCGGCTGCCGGGAAACCCGCGAGCTGCCGCAAATTGAACTGGTGAAGATGATGCTGGGCCGTGAGCTGGAGCATAACGCCCTGCAGCGCGCGGGCCGCACCCTGCTGAGCGATAAGCCGGTGGCCGCCTTCGAAGATTTTGGCAAAAAAGGCACCATCGCACCGTTTAGTCTGCAGGTCCGTCCCGGTGAAATCGTCGGCCTGGCGGGGCTGTTAGGCTCGGGACGTACGGAAACGGCGGAGGTGATCTTCGGCATTAAACCCGCCGACAGCGGCAAAGCGTGGATCAAAGGCAAGCCGCAAACCCTGCGCTCGCCGCATCAGGCATCCTGCCTCGGGATCGGCTTCTGTCCGGAAGATCGTAAAACCGACGGCATTATCGCCGCCGCCTCGGTGCGGGAAAATATCGTTCTGGCGCTACAGGCGCAGCGCGGCTGGCTGCGGCCGATTGGTCGGCGCGAACAAAATGAGATTGCCGAACGTTTCATTCGCCAACTGGGTATTCGTACCCCCAGCGCTGAACAGCCGATTGAATTTCTCTCCGGCGGTAATCAGCAGAAGGTGCTGCTCTCCCGGTGGCTGCTGACGAAGCCGCAGTTCTTGATCCTTGATGAACCGACTCGCGGTATTGACGTTGGCGCCCACGCCGAAATCATCCGCCTGATTGAAACCCTGTGCGCCGATGGTCTGGCGCTGCTGGTCATTTCTTCAGAGCTGGAAGAGCTGGTGGGTTACGCCGATCGGGTGATTATCATGCGCGATCGCCAGCAGGTGGCGGAGCTGGCTCTGAGCGAGCTCTCCGTGCCGGCGATCATGAACGCTATTGCGGCATAAGGAGTAACCGATGATGCCTCAATCTGTTCCGAAAACCGGCCAGCCGAAACGGCGCTTTAACTGGCCAAAAGGGATGCCGCAAATTATTGCGCTGCTGCTGGTGCTGGTCGTTGACAGCCTGGTCGCCCCGCATTTCTACCAGATCGTGCTCCAGGACGGGCGACTGTTCGGCAGCCCGATAGATATTTTGAACCGCGCCGCGCCGGTGGCGCTGCTGGCGATTGGCATGACGCTGGTTATCGCCACCGGCGGGATTGACCTCTCCGTCGGAGCGGTGATGGCGATTGCCGGCGCAACGGCGGCGTCAATGACCGTGGCGGGGCACAGCCTGACGGTTGTGCTGCTCGCATCGCTGGGGGCCGGCGCGCTGGCCGGTCTGTGGAACGGCATTCTGGTGGCGGTGCTGAAGATCCAGCCGTTCGTCGCCACGCTGATCCTGATGGTCGCCGGACGCGGCGTGGCGCAGCTGATCACCTCCGGGCAGATCGTGACCTTTGACTCTCCGCATCTGGCGTGGCTCGGCAGCGGATCGCTACTGCTGTTCCCGACGCCGGTGATTATCGCCATCGTGACGCTGGTGCTGTTCTGGCTGTTTACCCGCAAAACCGCGCTGGGGATGTTTATCGAAGCGGTGGGGATTAACATTCGCGCGGCAAAAAACGCCGGGGTAAATACTCGCATCGTCGTGATGTTGGCCTACGTGCTGAGCGGCGTTTGCGCGGCGATTGCCGGCATTATCGTTGCGGCGGATATTCGCGGCGCGGATGCCAATAATGCCGGGCTATGGCTGGAGCTGGACGCCATCCTGGCGGTGGTTATCGGCGGCGGCTCGCTGATGGGCGGGCGCTTTAACCTGCTGCTCTCGGTCGTCGGGGCGCTGATTATCCAGGGGATGAATACCGGGATCCTGCTGTCAGGATTCCCGCCGGAGCTTAATCAGGTAGTCAAAGCGGTGGTGGTGCTGTGCGTACTGATCGTCCAGTCGCCGCGCTTTATCAGCATACTGAAGGGGATGCGCGGCCATGATAAAACGTAATTTACCGTTAATGATTACCCTCGCGGTCTTCGTACTGGGATACCTTTACTGCCTGACCCAGTTTCCCGGCTTTGCCTCGACGCGGGTGATCTGCAATATCCTGACCGACAATGCCTTTCTTGGGATCATCGCCGTCGGCATGACCTTCGTGATCCTCTCCGGCGGGATCGATCTGTCGGTCGGGTCGGTGATCGCCTTTACCGGCGTATTTCTCGCTAAAGCGATCGGTTTCTGGGGGATTTCGCCGCTGGTGGCGTTTCCGCTGGTGCTGGTGATGGGCTGCGCCTTTGGCGCGTTTATGGGCCTGCTTATTGATGCGCTGAAGATCCCGGCGTTTATCATCACCCTCGCCGGGATGTTTTTCCTGCGCGGCGTCAGCTACCTGGTCTCGGAAGAGTCGATTCCCATTAATCATCCGGTGTATGACGCGCTGTCAGGACTGGCATGGACCATCCCCGGCGGTGGGCGTCTGAGCGCGATGGGGCTGCTGATGCTGCTGGTGGTGATCGGCGGAATTTTTATGGCCCACCGCACCCGCTTCGGTAATCAGGTTTATGCCATCGGCGGCAACGCGACGTCGGCGAACCTGATGGGGATTTCCACGCGGAGCACGACGATCCGCATTTATATGCTCTCTACCGGGCTGGCGACGCTGGCGGGGATCGTCTTCTCCATCTATACCCAGGCGGGCTATGCGCTGGCGGGCGTTGGCGTTGAACTGGACGCGATTGCATCGGTGGTTATCGGCGGTACGCTGTTGAGCGGTGGGGTGGGGACGGTTCTCGGCACGCTGTTTGGCGTCGCCATTCAGGGGCTGATTCAAACCTACATCAACTTCGACGGTACGCTGAGTTCATGGTGGACCAAGATCGCTATCGGTATCCTGCTGTTCATCTTTATCGCGCTGCAGCGCGGCCTGACGGTGCTGTGGGAGAATCGGCAGAGTTCGCCGGTGACAAGGGTGGGGCACTGACGGAAGGATTTCCCCTCCCGTAAGGCGGGAGGGGAAGAGGCGGGTTACGCGTCCGGGAACTCTTTAATAAAGTTTTCGACGTCTTCAACCATATGGTTGTTGCCGACGAAGAAAGAACGGCGCTGATGCAGACTTTCCGGGATGATATCCAGAATACGCTCTTTACCATCGCTGGCCTTACCGCCCGCCTGTTCCGCAAGGAACGCCATCGGGTTGCATTCGTACAGCAGGCGCAGTTTACCGTCCGGGTGGCTGGCGGTGCTCGGATAGAGATAGATGCCGCCTTTAAGCAGGTTGCGGTGGAAATCCGCCACCAGAGAGCCGATGTAGCGTGAGGTATACGGGCGCTGGGTCTCTTTATCTTCTTCCTGGCAGTGCTTAATGTACTTCTTCACACCCATCGGGAACTTAATGTAGTTACCTTCGTTAATCGAGTAGGTGTTGCCTTTTTCCGGGAAGCGCATGCGCTCCTGGCACAGGCAGAAGACGCCAAGGGAGGGGTCATAGGTAAAGGCGTGGACGCCGCAGCCGGTAGTGTAAACCAGCATCGTCGAGGAGCCATACACCACATAGCCCGCGGCGACCTGTCGGTTGCCCGGTTGCAGGAAATCTTCTTCGGTAACGGGGGTGCCCACCGGCGTGACGCGGCGGTAAATAGAGAAGATCGTGCCAACAGAGACGTTAACGTCGATGTTAGAAGATCCATCCAGCGGGTCCATCAGCACCACGTATTTGGCGTGTTCGCATCCTTCAAAGACGACGATCTCATCTTCTTCTTCAGAGGCGATCCCGGCAACAATATCGCGTGCTCGCAGTGCGGCTTTCAACTTTTCATTGGCAAACAGGTCGAGTTTTTGCTGAACCTCGCCCTGAACGTTTTCAGCACCGCTGGCACCCAGGATATCGACCAGGCCGGCCTTGTTGATATCGCGGTGGATGATCTTGGCGCCTAACTTTATCGCCGACAACAAAGCAGTAAGCTCGCCGGTTGCGTGAGAGAACTCGTGCTGCTTTTCGACAATAAATTCACCTAACGTTTTCATAACCCGTTCCCTGCATGTTTATGTGAAGTAAAACGAACATAACAATCTTAACAAAGAATAAAAAAAGTTCGCACTGGTGAATCGCGCCAGCAAAATACGGATTCGCCTGAAATGCATTTCTTTCCCCCCCAACATCCCGGTAAACTGTGCTTCAGATAAGAGAAGGAAATGACGAATGCGCATTCATATTTTAGGAATCTGTGGCACGTTTATGGGGGGGCTGGCGATGCTGGCGCGTTCCCTCGGTCATGAGGTAACGGGGTCGGATGCGAACGTCTATCCGCCAATGAGTACCCTGCTGGAAAACCAGGGAATTGAGTTAATTCAAGGATATGATGCCAGCCAGCTGGATCCGCAGCCGGACCTGGTGATCATCGGTAACGCAATGACGCGCGGAAACCCGTGCGTGGAAGCGGTGCTGGAAAATAATATCCCTTACATGTCCGGTCCGCAGTGGCTGCACGATTTCGTGCTGCGCGATCGCTGGGTGCTGGCGGTTGCCGGAACGCACGGGAAAACCACCACTGCCGGCATGGCGACCTGGATCCTCGAAGCCTGCGGCTACAAGCCGGGCTTTGTTATCGGCGGCGTTCCGGGCAACTTCGATGTTTCCGCGCGCCTCGGCGACAGCCCGTTCTTCGTGATTGAAGCCGATGAATACGACTGCGCTTTCTTCGATAAACGTTCCAAATTTGTTCATTACTGCCCGCGCACGTTGATTCTCAATAACCTTGAATTCGACCACGCGGACATCTTTGACGATCTAAAAGCTATTCAGAAGCAATTTCATCATCTGGTGCGTATTGTGCCGGGCAAAGGCAAGATTATCCTGCCGGAGAACGACATCAATTTGAAGCAGACGATGTCGATGGGCTGCTGGAGCGAGCAGGAGCTGGTTGGCGAACAGGGGCACTGGCAGGCGAAAAAGCTCACCACCGATGCTTCCTCCTGGGAAGTGTGGCTGGACGGCGAGAAAGTCGGCGAAGTGAAGTGGGCGCTGGTCGGCGAGCATAATATGCATAACGGCCTGATGGCCATCGCCGCCGCCCGGCATGTCGGCGTGCTGCCTGCCGATGCGGCCAACGCGCTGGGCAGCTTTATCAACGCCCGCCGCCGTCTGGAGCTGCGCGGCGAAGCCAACGGCGTGACCGTATACGATGATTTCGCCCACCACCCGACGGCGATTCTGGCGACCCTGCAGGCGCTACGCGGCAAAGTTGGCGGTACCGCGCGTATTCTTGCCGTGCTTGAACCCCGTTCTAACACCATGAAAATGGGCATTTGCAAAGACGACCTGGCGCCGTCTCTCGGTCGCGCGGACGAGGTCTTCCTGCTGCAGCCGCAGCATATCCCGTGGCAGGTTGCTGAAGTGGCTGACGCTTGCGTACAGCCTGCACACTGGAGCGCCGATGTCGATGCGCTGGTGGATATGATTGTTAAAACCGCCCATCCTGGCGACCACATTCTGGTGATGAGCAACGGTGGATTTGGCGGCATTCATCAGAAGCTGCTCGATAAGCTGGCGAAAAAAGCCGAGGCGGCCGAGTAGGCTATTCTCCTCGTTTATCCGCCCTCCGCGTGAGGGCGGATAGTTTTTGTGGCCAGGAGGGTTCATGTTGAATTCAGAAAGAGTGACCTCTACCGATTCCGCGCATTTTCCCGCGCTTGATGCGCTGTACGGCAGGGCCTTCCCGTGGCACGAGCAGCGTGAAGCCGAGGCTAAGCAGCAGGCGCTTGATAATCCGCATTATGAACTGGAAGCCTGGTTCGATGATGGCCAGTTTATTGGCCTGAGCGGCTGCTGGCGGTTTGCTGACTATCGCTACGTTGAACATCTGGCCATCGACGATACCTTGCGATCGCGCGGCTACGGCAAGCGGCTGTTAGCTGAAATACTTCAGCGCGCGCCGCTGACCGTTCTGGAAATCGATCCGCTGACCAGCGAAGTTGCCCATAAGCGCCTGCGCTTTTATCAAACCATGGGCTTTTGCGCGAATCCCTGGGCGCATCGCCATCCGACCTATCATCAAGGCATCGCCGATCATGAACTGATCGTGTTGAGCTATCCGCAGCCGATTAATGAGGCGCAGTACCAGCGCTTTGCGCAGGATTTGCGTTTGGTGGTCATGGAGCAGGCTGGCGCGGTCAAGGTTTTGTAGCCCGGACAAGGCGCGTCAAGCGCCGCCTCCGGGAAGCAGCGCGCAATGTCACCTCCGCTGTTCTCCCGGCTCGCGCTGCGCTTAGCCGGGCTACGGGTTTACCGTCGTCTGCGGGCCGGTAGTCCGGACAAGGCGCGTCAAGCGCCGCCTCCGGGAAGCAGCCCGCAATGCCACCTCCGTTTTCTCCCGGCTCGCGCTGCGCTTAGCCGGGCTACGGGTTCAGCGCCGTCTGCGGGCCGGTAGCCCGGGTCAGGCGTTACGCCGCAACCCGGGATGGGCTCAAAGCTTACGCTACTCCTTCGCGATAGGCGTTTCGTCTTCCGCTACTTTGGTATCGCCCTGAATGGCAGCGATTTTCTTCTCCACGTCGGCAACCTGCTCGCTGCTGTGCAGCAGCGTATAGGTCAGATCAAACTGGGTGCTTGCCCCGGGCTGAAGCTGCTTAACGCGTTTTTGCTCGCGCTCGATGGTTACCGGATAGGCGTAGCTGGTACCCGGCTCAATACCGGTCACGTAACCCTGTTTCTCGGTATCGGTGTTTTTCCACAGCGTCAGCACCGGCAGCTGGCGGGTATCAAACTGAATCGATGCCCCTTTGTCGCCGGCTTTGTTGACCACCGCGGCCAGCGTTTGATGATTTTCGTCCGCCAGCGGCTGCATGTTAAACACCATTTCATCGAAATCTTTGGTTGGACCGGCGTAGGTTTGCCAGGTTTTTAAGCCGGCTTTGGCGTAGTCATTGAACGGGCTGATGCTGGCGATCGGCGCCATAAAGCGGGCCCCCTCTTCGAGGATCGGCTTGCCAAAGTTGCTGTGATAGATAATCTGATAGTCATGCGGATAGTCAGCATGGTTGGTTAAGACATCGTGCAGGCTGAAGCTGTTGCTGCCGGGTACATAGCGCAGCTCGGTCATGGTCTGCAGATCCGCTTTCTTAAACGTGCTCTCCTTCACCAGCCCGCGAACGCGAATTTCATACGGCGCGGTGTCCGCGACTTCCACTTCCACCTGTGAAGCCGGCGTGTTGCCGACCTTGCCGTGCAGGGTATAAATCTGTCCGTCTGCGGTTACCGGGTGGCCGGTCCATTCATAGCCGCAGCGCACCATCATTTCATTGAAGCCTTCCAGCCAGCCCAGCCCGTTGCGGCTTTCGAGGTTAATAAAGGCCGGGTTGACCACCTCTTTTACCGGTGAGTCCCAGCCCATCCGTGAACCAAAACCTTCGATTTTCAGCAGATTCATGCCGCGAGTCGGGCTCAGGGTAATCGTCAGGCCGTCTTTGCTGTGGATTACGAGGATTTTGCTGCCTTCCTGTTTCCCGCCGTGAAGGACTTTTTGCTCAATGCTGAAGTTATGATCTTTTATCTTCAGCTGGTCGCTGGTTATCTGCCAGTTTCCTTTATCCATGCCGCTTTCAGCGCTTGTCAGCACCCATGTTTTCGCGACTACTGGCCCAGAAACAAGCATGGCAATTGCTGTTAAAGCTAATGTTTTTTTCATTTTTTAACCCTTTTGCTGAATCGATTGTGTTGCTGATGCAGGAAATTTAGTTGTAAGTGGATTATGAAAATGTGAAGTGTCTCACCTGGTGAGAAAACGGCCGTTTTTATATTTTTAAATGAGATTTAAATCGCTTTTTTTAAGTAATTATAAAAGTTGTTGCTAAAAAAATGTGAATCAGGATGATTTTAGCTTTAACGATTCAGCTATTACTGGCTACGGCTATGATGAAGCCTTTAGAAACGACAGGGCCGCCGGGCTTTAGTGGCCCAGGCGGCCCTGGTTGAAGCGGCTTTATCGTTTAAAAAAAACGCAGCGGGGAGGTTATCAAGCGCCGTAGAACGCTTTGGTATAGAGCCCTTTGACATCCTGAACGGACGGATAGTTAGGATTCGTTAATGTGCAGGGATCGTCAACGGCATGGTGACTCATTCTGTCGAGGACGTTCACAAAGGTGATTTCATTGATTTCAACTTCGCCGCACTGGCTTAGCGTTTTCGGCACGCCCAGACGTTGATTCAGCGCGTTGATCGCTTCAATCAGGTTTTTGATGCCTAACGCCGCTTCCAGCTGACGATATTTTTTGGTGAACTTCGCATTATATTGAATGATATAAGGCAGCATAATCGCGTTTGCCAGACCGTGGGTAATACCAAACTCGCCGCCAATCTTATGCGCCATTGAATGAACTAACCCCAGCGAGGCGTTGGTGAAGGCGATTCCCGCCAGCGCAGAAGCATTGTGCATATGCATGCGGGCGTTTAAATCATCAGGTGAGCACCAGGCGATTTCCAGATACGTAAACACCAGCCGAATCGCTTCTACCGCATAGGGGTCAGTAAACGAGTTGGCCGCGGTGGAGACATAGGCTTCAATGGCGTGGGTCAGAACGTCCATTCCGGTATGAACGGTAACGTGCGGCGGCATTTTTGCCGGAATGGTGGGGTCGAGAATGGCGATATCCGGTACCAGATCGGCGGCAACAATCGGGTATTTGATATGATTTGCCGTGTCGGTGATCACCGAAAATGCGGTGATCTCAGAGGCGCTGCCGCTGGTGGAAGGGATCGCCACAAATCGGGCTTTATTGCGTAGCGCCGGCATGGAACCGACCGGGAGAATATCCTCGAACTTCAGCTGCGGATGCTCGTAGAAACACCACATTACTTTTGCGGCATCAAGCGCGGAGCCGCCGCCAATCGCCACTATCCAGTCCGGTTCAAAAGCCTGCATCGCTTTTGCGCCGCGCCAGACGGTTTTAATGGACGGATTGGGTTCGACATTATCGATAATAATGCACTCCATACCCGCTTTATTAAGTTCGCTGACGGCTTTATCCAGAAAGCCAAAACGCTTCATGGAACTTCCGCCAGTGACTAACGCGGCTTTTTTGCCGCTCAGCGTGGAAAGATGTTCTAAAGCATTTTCGCCATAAATAATACTGCGAGGAATTGAGAAGGCCTGGGTCATAGGAAACTCCATTTAATATTAAGGATTTTTTTAGTGTGCATTCGTCATTTACGATTCAGCGACACGTGCAGAGTAAAAAAATCGAATTAATGCTCCAGATATTGCCGAAGCAATATCTGGAGGGAGTTGACCGTCATACTTCGAGCGGCTGGTGCGTTGACTGCAACTTGAATTATTTGGGGTATTAGCGGCGTTTAAATCGTACCGTCCCAGGAGTCGACTTTTTCGCGTTTCGCTTCCTCTTCATCAAACCAGCGCGAGGTCACGCATTTTGATTCGGTGTAGAAACGGACGCCGTCTTTGCCCAGGCAGTGCAGGTCGCCGAAGAAGGACTGCTTATGGCCTGAGAACGGGAATACGCCGACCGGCACCGGAATACCGACGTTGATACCGACCATGCCGCCGTGGGTGCGTTTCTGGAATTCGCGGGCGTAGTAGCCGCTTTGGGTGAAAATAACCGAGCCGTTGGCAAACGGGTTATTGTTCATAAGTTGCAGACCTTCCTCGAAGGTTTTGACCCGCTTAAAGCACAGCACCGGCCCGAAAATTTCCTGCGTGCCGACGCTCATCTCTTCGGTTACGCGATCCAGGATGGTTGGCCCGACGTAGAAGCCATTTTCCTGGCCCGGCACCTGAATAGCGCGACCATCGAGCACCAGCTTTGCCCCCTCCTCAATGCCTTTATTAATCCAGTTGATGACCGATTGCTTATGATCTTTAGAAATCACCGGACCCATATCGGTATCGCGCAGATAGCCGGGGCCGATTTTCAGCTGTTTGGCTTTCTCGACGACGGCGGCAATCAGCTTATCAGCGATCTCTTCCTGCACCACGACAACCGGCAGCGCCATGCAGCGTTCGCCCGCGCAGCCAAACGCGGCGTTGATAATCCCCGCTGCGGTACGGTTAATTGGCGCATCGGCCAGCACCAGGGCATGGTTTTTCGCTTCGCACAGCGCCTGAACGCGCTTGCCGTGAGCGGCGGCTTTGGAGTAAACGTGCAGACCCACGGAGGTTGAGCCGACGAAGGAGACGCCGTTGACGTCCGGGTGGGTCAGCAAGATATCGGCTTCATTGCGTGAGCAGGTCACGACGTTAATCACCCCATCCGGCACCCCTGCTTCCTGATAGAGTTTGGTGATTTCCATACAGGTCATCGGCGTCATACTGGCCGCTTTAATCACCATGGTATTACCGGAGGCGACGCATAATGGCGCCATCCATCCCATCGGGATCATTGCCGGGAAGTTAAACGGCACAATACCGGCGAACACGCCAATTGGCTCACGATAAAGGTTGGTGTCGATCCCGGCAGAGGCGTCCATCAGGTTTTCACCGGCCATGAGAGTGGGAATCGAGCAGGCAAGCTCGGTACCTTCTTTCGCTTTTAATACATCGCCCTGGGCGTCGCCCCAGGCTTTACCGTTTTCTTTTGCCACCAGCTCGGTTAAGCGGTCCTGATGCTGGATTAATAATTCGCGAACGCGGAACATAATTTGCGAGCGTTTAATGGCCGGCGTATCTGACCACGCCGGAAAGGCTTTGCGCGCCGCGGCAACGGCATCCAGCACTTCTTGCTCGGTGCAGCAGGGGGCCTGAGCCATGACTTCCCCGGTACTTGGGTTATAGACGTCCATATAGCGTTCGGTCTGCGATACGCGCCATTGACCATCAACGAAATATTTCAGCCTTGGTACAGTAGTCATATTTTTCTCCATGATGATAGCTGTCGACTCTCTAAAATCTGGCTCCGGTCGGCGGCAAATAACCGACCGCCGGGTTAGCCCCTCTCGTGAAAAGTGAATTCCAGCTTCTTGCCGGACGATGGCCTCCGCTGGGCGATTCACCTGCGGCGGTGCGGATGATTTTGTCGACTTTCTGCTGAGGAAAGCCTGCAGACGCCAGGTTTTAATGAACAGAACTCACTGGCCAAAAATACGCGCACGCACCGTTTCGGTTCTCGTACTTTAATGAAATTTATTTTTCATTATTATGATGTATGAAATATCAAAACCGTTTTGAGAGGTGGATCAAAGATAAGCAAACTGCTGATAAAGTCAGCGCCATAAAGCAGGATTATATAGTTTTATATAATAAAGTTAACAGGTTGTGTTGATGGCATTGGCGTTGATGGCGAGGGGAAATTGCCAGCCGGATTGCAATGGAACGGCTTTTTTGTGAAATAAAAGTTAAATATAAGCGCGAACTGGAATGAAAATGAAAAATTAAAACCGATTTAAATGCAGGGGAAATTCGAATTGACCATTGTCCATGGCATTGCGTTCGAGGGAGTGGGTCGCCCGGATCGGGCAATAGCCGTAATCCGGGGGAGTCATACAGAATTAGCCTTCGCTTTCGGCCAGTTCGCGCAGGTACTGGAAGATAAGACGCGCGGACTTCGGCGGCTTGTTGCCTTCTTTCTCTTTTTTGGCGTTGCGGATCAGCGAACGCAGCTGCTGACGATCGGCATCTGGCCACAGGTTCAGCACTTCAGCCACGGCATCATCACCATTATCAATCAGACGATCGCGGATCTGCTCAAGCTTATGGAACAGCGCAACCTGCTGGTTGTGGCGGTTCTTCAGCTTGTCCAGCGCCTGACGAATCGGCTCGACGTCGCGGCTGCGCAGCATTTTACCAATCAGCTGCATCTGGCGGCGGCGGCCTTCTTTCTTGATACGCTGGGCGAGTTCAATCGCGTCGCGCAGGTCGGTATCCAGCGGGATTTTATCGAGCGCGTTTTTACCCAGCTCGACCATTTCCGCGCCAAGACGCTTCAGTTCTTCGGCGTCACGCTTAATTTCACTTTTACTGACCCAGATAATTTCATCGTCTTCATCTTCGACGTCATCACCAGGGACGTCGTCGAGCCAGTCTTCGGGCTGCTTTGTCATCTCAGGCTCCTTAAAAAAGAGACTAATGTTACCAGTTAAGGCGCGCACTGAAAAACGGTTCTCTGTTAGACTTCAGTTAACTCCTTCTTACATTATGGCATTAGCGATGAAAGTCATCTCTCAAGTTGCACAACAGCGTAAGACGCTGGAAGAGGCCGTGACCACGGCGCTGGAACTGGCGGCAGGCAAATCCGACGGCGCGGAAGTCTCCGTCAGTAAAACTACCGGTATCGGCGTGAGCACCCGCTACGGCGAAGTGGAGAACGTAGAATTCAACAGCGATGGTGCTCTCGGCATCACCGTTTATCACCAGAATCGCAAAGGCAGCGCGTCTTCGACCGATCTCAGCCCGCAGGCTATTGCCCGCACGGTGCAGGCGGCGCTGGATATCGCCCGCTATACCTCGCCGGACCCGTGCGCGGGCGTGGCGGATAAAGAACTGCTGGCTTTTGAAGCCCCGGATCTTGACCTGTTCCATCCGGCGGAAGTTTCCCCGGATGAAGCCATCGAGCTGGCCTCCCGCGCTGAACAGGCGGCGCTAAAAGCCGATAAACGCATCAGCAATACCGAAGGCGGCAGCTTTAACAGCCACTACGGCATTAAAGTGTTCGGCAACAGCCACGGCATGCTGCAGAGCTACTGCTCTACCCGCCACTCGCTCTCCAGCTGCGTGATTGCCGAAGAGAATGGCGATATGGAGCGCGATTACGCTTATACCATCGGACGGGCGATAGACGACCTGCAATCGCCGGAGTGGGTTGGCGAAGAGTGCGCCCGCCGCACCCTGTCGCGCCTGGCCCCGCGTAAGCTATCGACGATGAAAGCGCCGGTGATTTTCGCCAACGAAGTCGCTACCGGTCTGTTTGGCCATCTGGTCGGGGCGATCGCCGGCGGTTCGGTTTACCGTAAATCCACCTTCCTGCTTGATGCGCTGGGTAGCCAGATCCTGCCGGACTGGCTGACCATTGAAGAGCATCCTCACCTGCTGAAAGGTCTGGCTTCGACGCCGTTTGATAGCGAAGGCGTCCGTACGGAACGCCGGGATATCATTAAAGACGGCGTACTGACCCAGTGGCTGCTGACCAACTACTCGGCGCGTAAGCTGGGGCTGAAGAGCACCGGCCACGCGGGCGGTATTCACAACTGGCGGATCAACGGCCGCGGCCTGAGTTTTGCAAAGTTGCTTAAAGAGATGGGGACCGGTCTTGTCGTCACGGAACTGATGGGGCAGGGTGTAAGCGGCGTCACCGGCGACTACTCACGCGGCGCGTCCGGCTTCTGGGTAGAAAACGGCGAAATTCAGTATCCGGTCAGTGAGATAACCATTGCAGGAAATCTGAAAGATATGTGGCGTAATATCGTGACCATCGGCGACGATATCGAAACGCGCAGCAACATTCAGTGCGGTTCCGTACTGCTGCCGGAGATGAAGATCGCCGGGCAATAACACTTGTGTGCTTAATAATAAAAAAGGAAGTGAGCAATGCGTAAAAAACTGTTAGCGATGCTGGCCGTATCGGCTTTTGCGCTTGGTTCGGCATCGGCTTTCGCCGATCTGGGCGAAGATATGGATACCCTTGCTGAGAACCTGCAAGTGGTGCAGAAAACTTCAGATGCCGGCGAGCTGAAAGCGGCGCTGAATAAGATGCGCACAGCGGCGGTTGACGCCCAGAAAGAGACGCCGCCGAAGCTGGAAGGTAAAGCGGCGGACAGCGCGGAAATGAAAGACTATCGTCACGGTTTCGATGTGCTGATCGGCCAGATTGACGGCGCGCTGAAGCTGGCTGATGAAGGCAAAGTCAAAGAAGCCCAGGCCGCAGCGGAAGAGTTTAAAACCACCCGCAATACATACCATAAGAAGTACCGTTAATTTCTCTTTGTGGGGAGGCGTCAGCCGATGCCTCCCACATTCTGTTAATTCAAAACTCCATCACCGTCACATTTTTCGCTTTTCCTGCATGCCGGTTTTCGCCACCGTGACACCGATGATCTTGTGATGTTCATCACGAGAATTGGTTGGGGCGAATACATCCACAATAACTATGTGAAATAGATCACGCCTGCCTTCTTCCTTTCCACTTCGAAGTGGAAAACAACTCGCTACAAACTCTTTGCCCCCGGCATTAGTGTTATCCCCAGAGACATCAACGGGGTAATTCAAGTGAATAACGGAGCGGTAACACACGTCCCAGAGGAGCAGGCCACGCTAACCGAACAGCTGGCCGACAAGATGCTGCAGCAGGTTTTCGCACTATTAAGCCGCCGCAACATCGTCCCCAACGACGTTCAGGAGCAAATGCTGACTTCCCACGTTCGGGCGATGGCCCATCGGTCAATCAGCGGCGAGCCGCTGCCGGAAGTGGATGCCAGCCTGTTCGAAGAGATCTCAGAAGATTCAATGATGCTGGCCCGCGAAGTGGTCGCGCAGTTCGGCAATCTGCCAGATGAAGAAGCCTGGCTGCTGTCCGTCCACTTCGAAGTCGCGAAAGATAACCTGTAAGGAGCACACAAATGGAACAAATCACCGTTGTTATTGGCGATCGCCTGGGTAAAGGACAAAAAGTTGCCGCAGGTGCGGAAAAAGCCGGCGCTCGCGCCGTGGTCGTGCCGGGCGTTGCCGCGGATATGAAGCTGGGCGACATGATGAAGGCGGAAAACGCCACCTTCGGTATCTCTTTCTGCGGCAGCGGCGGCGCAGGGGCTATCACCGCGCAGAATAAGCACGGCTACAAGGCGAAATATGGCATGCGTTCCGTTGATGAAGGCGTCACCGCGATCAACGAAGGCTACAACGTACTGGGCTTCGGCTTTATGGATAAAGAAGAGCTGGGTGAACGCCTGGTTGAGGCCTGGAAGAAGAAGTACGGCGCGTGAGCATGAAAGAGCAATTCACCACCACGGTGAGCGTAACCGGCAAAGGCGAGAGCAAAACGCGCGCTTTTGCCGATGCCCTGAACCATGTCCAGGCGGCGGTGATGAAAACGTCGCCGCACATCTTACTGCGTATTGAACCACAGGACGTGGAGGTTGTTCATGCGCGTGAAGCGGTACGGAAAGAGGCCTTTTTATTCTTCTTTTTGCGCCGTGAGCGACGAACCTACAGCGTGGAGCTGAAGGTCACCGTCACCGTGACCGCCATTAATCTCGATAAAGTGGATTTCGTCACGCAAACCTGATTTTCACCAAAGGGTCAGACTATGTTCCTGATAATTTTAATAAAATCGCTTATCATCGGCGGCCTGGTTGGCGTCGGCGTAGGCGCCGGAGCGGCACGCATGTTTCATGCGCCCACCACGCAGGGGATGGGGGCGTTTCGTACCTTGGGCGAGCTGAATTCATGTGAAGGCGATCCGGCTTCCCACTTCTCATTTGGCCTGGGCTTCTTCTTCAACGCCTGGGCCTCTTCCGTCGCGGCAGGCTCCTTCACTCAGGACGTTGACCACCGCATTATCCCCAACTGGGGGGCGGCAGCGCTGATGATTAAAAACCGCAACGTCGGCGAGACGCTGCACGATCCGAAAAAGATGGCCATCGCCTGCGGCATTATCGGCATGATCGTGGTCGCTTTCCTCAACCTCACCGCCTCTTCTGTACCGGAAGCGCTGCAGGTGACGGCGGTAAAAGTGCTGGTTCCGGCGGCAAACCTGCTGGTGAATACGGTGATGCCGGTCATCTTCTGGCTGGCGGCGATTGATGCCGGTAAAAAATCGGGCTTCTGGGCGACGATTTTCGGCGGCGCGGCGCAGCTGATTATGGGTAACGCCGTTCCGGGCCTGGTGCTGGGCATCCTGATCGGGAAAGGCGTTGAAGAGAGCGGCTGGCACCGCGTCACCAAGGTGATGATGGTGGCGATCGTCGCGTTGTTCGTTCTGAGCGGCTTCTTCCGCGGTTTCGATATGAAGATGATTGAATCCTTCCATCTGACCGTGCCGAACTGGCTGGAACTGATCCACAACTCGCTCAGCGGTAAATAACAGGAGCCTCTCATGGAACAAAATAAAGGTTTTTGGTATGCCGACTGGTCGTTCCCGATCTTTGTTGGCCTGCTCTCCGCCGGCGTCTTTGCCGGGACGCATATGTACTACCTCTACGGCATCGGCGCGTTTAACGAAGTCGCCTTCGTGGCGATGCTGAAAGCGGGAATTGATACCGGGGCCTACGGCGCGGTAGCGGCGTTCGGCGCCAGCTTCCTGTTCGCGCGTATTATCGAAGGCTCGCTGGTGGGGATTCTGGATATCGGCGGGGCGATTCAGACCGGCGTCGGCTTAGGCGTTCCGGCGCTGCTGCTCGGCGCGGGCTTTGTTTTCCCGGTCGCCAACTTTGCCGCCTCGCTGGTCACCGGCCTGGTGCTGGGCCTCGCGATTGGCTACATCATTATCCTGGCGCGTAAATTCACCATCAACCAGAGCGATTCCACCTACGGTGCGGACGTCATGATGGGGGCCGGTAACGCCTCAGGCCGTTTCCTCGGACCGTTGATTATCCTCAGCGCCATGACCGCTTCCATTCCTATCGGCATCGGTTCCCTGGCGGGCGCGCTGCTGTTCTACATCTGGCAGAAGCCTATCACCGGCGGCGCGATCCTTGGCGCCATGCTTCTTGGGTCAATCTTCCCGGTGGCGATTAGTTAAGTCCTGCGGGCGCCTCGGCGCCCGCGTTAACAGGAGAGAGACATGTTTGATTTACTCCTGCGCCGTGCGCGCCTCGTCGACGATACCCTGACCGATATCGCCATCCGGGACGGTAAAATCGCGGCGCTTGGCGAGATTAGCGCGCCTGCGCGCAAAACCCTTGAGCTGGACGGTCGTTATTACGTCAGTGCAGGCTGGATTGACTCTCACGTTCACTGCTATCCGAACTCGCCGATTTACCATGATGAGCCGGACAGCGTGGGGGTTGCTACCGGCGTGACCACCGTGATTGACGCGGGCAGCACCGGCGCGGACGACGTGGATGATTTCTACCAGCTGACCCGCAAAGCCGCGACCGAAGTTTACGCCCTGCTTAACATCTCCCGCGTCGGGCTGATTGCCCAGAATGAACTGGCCAATATGGCGAATATCGACGCGGAGGAGGTGAAGCAGGCGGTCAACCGCTACCCGAACTTTATCGTCGGCCTGAAGGCGCGGATGAGCAGCAGCGTGGTGGGGGAAAACGGCATTACGCCGCTGGCGCGCGCAAAGGCGATTCAGCAGGAAAACGGCGGCCTGCCGCTGATGGTGCATATCGGCAACAATCCGCCCGACCTTGATGAGATCGCCGACCTGCTGACCTCCGGCGACATCATTACCCACTGCTACAACGGTAAACCCAATCGTATCCTGACGCCGTCCGGCGAGCTGAAAAGCTCGATTTCCCGCGCGCTACAGCGCGGCGTGCGCCTTGATATCGGCCACGGCACCGCCAGCTTCAGCTTCGAGGTGGCGCGGCGGGCGATTGCTATGGGCATTCTGCCGCACACCATCAGCTCCGATATTTACTGCCGCAACCGTATCGACGGCCCGGTGCGCTCGCTGGCGCTGGTGATGTCGAAATTCCTCGCCATTGGCATGTCGCTGCCGCAGGTCATTGACTGCGTGACCGCCAACGCCGCTGAAGGCCTGCGTCTTAGCCACAAAGGGCGGCTGGAAGTGGGTTACGACGCCGACCTGACGCTGTTTACTCTCGCGCAGACGCCAACGGTGCTGGTGGATGCGGAAAAAGAGAGCCTTCAGACCGACAAGACTCTGCTGCCGCTTGCCGCCGTTCGCGCGGGCAAGGGCTATCTGACCGAACAAGGGAGCGCGGAAAATGCCTTCGATTTTTGAGAAATATGATTTAAAACAGGTGATTAATACCTCCGGTCGTATGACCATTCTCGGCGTCTCCACGCCGCGGCCGGAAGTGGTGGACGCCGCGATGGCGGGGATGAACCAGTACTTCGAGATGAAAGATCTGGTCAATAAAACCGGCGCGTATATTGCGAAGCTGCTGGACGTGGAAGGGGCGACCGTCGTCTCCTGCGCCTCGGCGGGCATCGCCCAGTCGGTGGCGGCGGTGCTGGTAAAAGACAGCGACTGGCTGCTGGAAAACCTGCACGTGACGCCGATTGAAAACAACGAAATCGTGCTGCCTAAGGGTCATAACGTCAATTTTGGCGCGCCGGTGGGCACCATGGTGGCGCTGGGCGGCGGTAGGCTGGTGGAAGCGGGCTACGCCAATGAATGTTCCGCCGGGCAGCTGGCGGCGGCCATTACCCCGCGCACCGCGGCCATTCTGTATATCAAATCCCACCACTGCGTGCAGAAAAGCATGCTCAACGTGGCGCAGGCGGCAGCGGTGGCGCAGAGCCATAATCTGCCGCTGATTGTCGACGCGGCGGCGGAGGAAGACCTCCAGGCCTACTATCGCGCCGGCGCGGATCTGGTGATTTATAGCGGCGCGAAGGCGATCGAAGGGCCGACCAGCGGGCTGGTGATTGGCAAAACCCAATACGTTGAGTGGGTTAAACGTCAGTCGAACGGCATTGGCCGGGCGATGAAGGTGGGCAAAGAGGGGATCCTCGGCCTGACCTGCGCCATTGAGCACTATCTGACGGCGCGCAAAGAGAGCGGTGAAGAGATGGTGGCGAAGATGACGCCGTTTATTCAGCAGCTCAATACGCTCGATGGCGTCACCGCGCGGGTGGTCTGGGACAGCGCCGGCCGCGATATCGCGCGGGCGGAGATCAAGTTTGATGAAGCGGTGACCGGCGTCGATACCGGCGATCTGGTCAATGCGCTGAAGCAGGGCGAATACGCCATCTACTTCCGTGGCTATAAAGCAAATGAAGGCATTATTGAAGCCGATGTCCGCAGCGTGAACGCGCAGCAGCTGGAGATTGTCTCCCGTCGCATCGCAGAAGTTTTGAACAAGGAGAAAAACGCATGAAACTGACCCCTAATTTTTATCGTGACCGCGTCTGCCTGAACGTGCTGGCGGGGAGCAAAGAGAACGCCAGCGAGATTTATGAGGCGGCGGAAGGTCATGTACTGGTGGGCGTGCTCTCCAAAAATTACCCGGACGTCGCCAGCGCGGTTGCCGATATGCGTGAATACGCGCAGCGGATTGATAACGCGCTCTCCGTGGGACTGGGCGCGGGCGACCCGAACCAGTCGGCGATGGTCAGCGAAATTTCGCGTCAGGTGCAGCCGCAGCACGTCAACCAGGTATTTACCGGCGTGGCGACCAGCCGCGCGCTGCTGGGGCAGAACGAAACCGTGGTTAACGGCCTGGTGTCGCCAACCGGTACGCCGGGAATGGTGAAGATCTCCACCGGTCCGCTCAGCAGCGGCGCGCCGGACGGCATCGTACCGCTGGAAACGGCGATTGCGCTGCTGAAAGATATGGGCGGCAGTTCGATTAAATATTTCCCGATGGGCGGGCTGAAGCATCGCGACGAGTTTATTGCGGTGGCCGAGGCCTGCGCCCGTCATGATTTCTGGCTGGAGCCCACCGGCGGGATCGATCTGGAAAACTACGGCGAGATCCTGCAGATCGCGCTGGACGCAGGGGTAAGTAAAATTATCCCGCATATCTACAGTTCGATTATTGATAAAGCCAGCGGTCACACCCGCCCGGCGGACGTGCGTCAGCTGCTTTCGATCACCAAACAGTTAGTAAAATAGCGCCGATTATCCCTCACCCGGCCCTCTCCCCAACGGGGAGAGGGTTAGGGCGAAGGGAAACCGCCACCGAACCATCAAGGAGTCACCATGCCAACCGCTCGTCACCTGCTTGTTGCTTCACTCTCTCTGCTCGCCGCCGGCGCCGCTGCGCAAACCCAGTACGCCTGGGTCGGCACCTACAACCCCAATGGCGAAGGGCTGTATCGCTTTACCGTCGATAGCCAGACCGGGGCGCTGCGCGATAAAACGCTGGTCGGGACGCTGCCTGACCTGGCCCAGCTTACCGTCTCGGCGGATGGCAAAACCCTGTACGGCGCCAGCGAAGTGGAAAAGGGAGTGGTGCAGGCGTGGCGCATCGGCAGCAACGGTGAACTGAGCGAGCTGAATCAGGTCGCTTCCGGCGGCGCCGGGCCGGTTTATCTCTCCCTGACCCCCGATGGACGTCATCTGCTGGTGGCAAACTACGTCAGCGGCAGTATCGCCGTGCTGCCGGTGAAAGAAGATGGTAACCTGGGCGAGGCGGTGGATGTGCGTCAGGATCAAGGGCCTGCGGGCGCGGAACGCCCGGCGGCAGCCGTCGAAGGCAGTTTTGCCATTAGCGATCATAACGGCCCCCACGCCCATATGATCGCCGCCGATCCCAGCGGTAAATTCGTTTACTCCACCGATCTCGGCCTGGACCGGATCTATCAGTACCGGCTGGATAGCGCCACAGGGAAGCTGACGCCGAACGATCCGCCGTTTATCGCGGCCTCATCTCCCGGCTCCGGACCGCGCCACTTTGTGTTTACGCCGCAGGGTGACGGACTATGGTTGATTAACGAAGAGGCGTCGACGCTCACTTTTTATCATCTCGATAAGCAAAGCGGCCTGCTGCGCGAGGGGAAAACGGTCTCGGCGCTGCCTGCAGAGTATAAGGGCACCAGCTTTGCCGCCGGCCTGGTCCTGAGCCGCGATGGCAAACAGCTGTACGTCGCCAACCGACTGCATAACAGTATCGCCCACTTTACGGTGCTGGCTGACGGCAGCCTGAGCCACCAGGACGATATCTGGACCCGCGGCGACTATCCGCGCACGCTGACGCTGGACAGTCAGGGACAGTGGCTGTACGTCATGAACCAGCGTAGCGACAACATCACCCGCTTTCGCGTCGCGTCGAAGGATGGCAGGCTGACGTTCTCTCCGGACTACACCCCGGTTGGCAGCCCGTCGCAGATGGTGATATCCGCTCAACCCTGAGCCGTAAGAAAAAGGAACTGACATGCGATTTCCCCATCAACGTTTAGCGCAGCTGTTTACTCTGTTGCAAAACGAAACGCTGCCGCAGGAGGAGCTGGCGCAGCGGCTGTCGGTTTCTACTCGCACGGTACGCGCGGACATCACCGCGCTGAACGCGCTGCTGCTGCACTACGGCGCGCAGTTTAACCTCAGCCGCGGCAGCGGCTATCAGCTGGTGATTCACGATCCGACGCGCTATCAGACGCTGGAAGAGAGCGCGCCGAAAGCGCAGCATATCCCGCGAACCGCGGCGGATCGCATCCACTTTTTGCTGGTGCGCTTTTTAACTTCCGCGTTTTCTATCAAGCTGGAGGATCTGGCCGATGCGTGGTTCGTCAGCCGCGCCACCTTACAGGGCGATATGGTTGACGTACGCGAGCGTTTTCAGCGTTATCAGCTCACCCTCGAGACCCGGCCGCGCCACGGCATGAAGCTGTTCGGCAGCGAGGTCTCCATTCGCGCCTGCCTGACCGATCTGCTGTGGGAGCTGAGCCAGCAGGGGCCGCTTAACCCGCTTATTGGCGAAGAGGCGTTTGACGCCAGCGTACCGACGCTGCTGGCCGGCGTGCTGCAGGAGACGTTAACCCGCCATCACGTGCGGCTGACGGACGCGGGGGAGCGCTTTATCTGCCTGTACGGTGCGGTTGCCGTGCGCCGCGTGAGCGAAGGGTATCCGCTGGCCGATTTTAGCGCCGAGGATGTGGCGCAAAACGTACGCGACGCCGCACGCGAGCTGGCAAACACGATGCAGCAGCTGGCGGGCAAACTGCTTGCTCCGGCGGAAGAGGAGTGGCTGTGCGTCCACCTTGCCGCCCGCCAGGTGCAGGACGTCGATCCGGGCACCATCAGCGCCGACGACGATGAAGCGCTGGTGAACTACATCCTGCGCTATATCAATCAGCAATATAACTACAATCTGCTGGACGATGCCCAGCTGCATGCGGATTTACTGACCCATATTAAGACCATGATCACCCGCGTGCGCTACCAGATAATGATCCCCAACCCGCTTCTGGAAAATATCAAACAGCACTACCCCATGGCGTGGGACATGACCCTGGCGGCGGTATCGAGCTGGGGGAAATATACTCCCTACGCCATCAGCGAAAACGAGATCGGCTTTCTGGTGCTGCATATCGGCGTCGGGCTGGAGCGCCATTACAATATCGGCTATCAGCGTCAGCCGCAGGTGCTGCTGGTCTGCGATACCAGCAACGCGATGGTGCGGATGATTGAAGCCATCCTGCAGCGTAAGTATCCGCAGCTGGAAATTGCCGCCACCCTTTCGCAACGCGAATATGAACAGCGGGAAGAGATCGCGGAAGATTTTGTTATTTCCACCGTGCGCATCAGCGAGAAAGAGAAGCCGGTGGTCACCATTGCGCCGTTTCCTACCGACTACCAGCTCGACCAAATCGGCAAGCTGGTGCTGGTGGACCGCACGCGTCCCTGGATGCTGAATAAATATTTTGATGAGGCCCACTTCCAGGTGATAGATACCCCGATGGATCAGCAGGCGCTGTTTGCCACGCTGTGCCAGCAGCTGCAGCAGGAGGGGTTTGTCGGAGCGGAGTTTCATGGGTCGGTGGTGGAGCGTGAGGCTATCGTCAGCACCATGCTCGGTGACGGGATCGCGCTGCCTCACGCCCTCGGCCTGCTGGCGAAAAAGACCGTGGTCTATACGGTTATCGCCCCGCACGGTATCGCCTGGGGCGATGAAACCGCGCATATCATCTTCCTGCTCGCCATCAGTAAAAGCGAGTATGAAGAGGCGATGGCCATCTACGATATTTTCGTCACATTCCTGCGCGAACGGGCAATGGCCCGCCTTGCCGCCACCCGCAGTTTTGCTGAGTTTAAAACGGTGGCCATGGAGTGCGTCAGCCGGTTTTGATTTTTACCGTACGGCCCTTCGCCACGTTTTATGCATCTGTCACCGTTCACAAAATCATGCCACGACCGTCGTCACCTGTCCCGGAAAACTAATTTGAATTACCCCGCCCCATATGCAGATTAACTTCGACTGGGCGGTGAGGGCGGGCATATTTCCCACCAGCACCGTTGGCGAACCCGGCGCCCACGGCGCGGGCGTTGTCGGAATACAGGGCATCGGCGTCAGCACACCGAGCGCCGCGGCGGTGGCGGCGGCAACCGTCGGATTGGCAATACTGCTGCACATCCCGTACGGCATAATATTCACAAACGGTTTGTTATCCATAATATTCGCCATCGGCATGTTGCTGACGAGGGTGCGGCTTGTGGGCAGTATGTTCAGCGTGCCAGGCGCGATGCCAAATGAACACTGCAATAATGCGCCGGTACAAACTCCGGGACAGCTCATGGTAATACCCCCAGTTGCCGCCATAGTCGGCGGACGATGACTCGCGGAATAAACTGATGCGCCTTTATAACCTTAAGTGCCCGTTTATTAGTTTGAACAGATACTACATAACCAAAGTAATAAATAAAGCAGATGCGTTTTTTGATTCACATCACTATTTATAATTTAACCTGTTAAAGCGTTAATATCAGCGAGAGGTTTTCATCGATGTATATTTTGATTGGTTGCTTTACATCTAATTGATTTTGATTAATTACTTGTTTTTAATTTGATTTTTATCAATTTTCACTCGGTGATTGGCAGCGAATAATTTGATTGATATTTATTTGTGGTTGTGTCTTTTATATTGCTTATGGTCGCCGTAAAAATACCATTTGGATAGTATGGCGATATAAGTAGCGCTACGAATATTCTCGTAATAAGAAAGGATGAATATAGGCGAAGACGCTTAGCATTAAAGTTATTGTATTAGTTCAATGTGCGTAAAAATAACGGGAATGTGAAAAAAAACGGTGCGATTCGGCTGATGGCGGAATTGCCGCTACCGGTTGCCGTCTGATTGATAAGGAGTAACCCATGGATGTGATTTTTTTAAAGCTCGACAATATCGAAGGTGAAAGTCAGGCCAAAGGATTTGAAAAACAGCTTGAGATCATGACCTTCAGCCATAACGTGGCGATGCCGGTCACCAACGACGTCAGTAATAATGAACGCACCTCAGGGCGGGCGCATGTCGGTGAAATGTCGTTGACCAAGTTTGTCGATCTCGCGACGCCAAAGCTCAATGAGTACTGCTGTAGCGGGAAAATGATTAAAGAAGCTGTGCTGACGTTGTGCCGTAATGATAACGGTAAAATGCTGCCATTCATCATATATACCCTGACGAATGTCGTTATCTCACATCTGAGCGTTAGCGGCGGTTCCGGCGGCAAGCCGGTCGAAACAATGTCGCTGAACTTTACCAAAATTAAATGGGAAATCAGCGCTCAGAAATCGGATAGTCAGAAAGAAGGCAACGTCTCTTCCGTTTGGGATATGGCGACGAATAAAAAAGGTAGCTGAGGGTGGAAGCTTCGCACCGCCTGCCTTTCCGGTAAATTATACCGCTATAAAATCAAGCTACGTAGCGCCGGGTATCAGGTCGAGGATGAGTAGGTTATCGTTCCTGCGATCGCCATAGGTCGGTGCGATGGTGATGATGTTTATCATCAGGCTGACCGGCGTTAGCGCTGCTGCTGAAAAGGAGTTTCCTATGCCCGAAACCACCATAATAAAACTCATCGCTCCAACCTTAAACGGCCTCACCGCCGCGACCGCGCGCACCGAATCGCAACTTAACGGCCTGACCACCGCGACCATCGCCGCTACCGCCTCTGCGCCGTTAACCCTTAATACCACGCTGGCGGCCCATCTTACCGCCGCCATAAACAGCGCTGACTACGACGGGCTGATCGCCGAAGCGCGCCTGCTTCCGGCAAACGGCAACGCTGTCCGCTATCAGTTTGTGCTGCGCCCGTGGCTGTGGTGGCTGACGCTCGGCAACAACAACCGCGTTTTCCAGAACCTCAGCGCGCAGGAAATCGTCGCGAAAGTGTTTAAGGATGCCGGATTTAGCGACTACACATTCCAGCTCAAAACCCAACCCCAAAAACGCGAATACTGCCTGCAATATAACGAAAGCGACTTCAATTTTGTCTCACGGCTGCTGGAGCAGGAGGGGATCTTCTGGTTCTTCACCCATAAAGAAGGCAAGCACACGCTGGTGCTGGCGGATGATAATAGCGCCTTCCCGGCCATTTCTGGCGGCAAAAAGGTGAAGTATCAGGCAACATCAAGCGGCGCCCGGGAAACCGGGATGATTCGCCAGGTAGAGCTGCGTTTACAGGCCATCGCGCAGGGGGCGCACCCCGGCAATGCTCAATCTGAGCAGCCGAAACAGCTTATCGCCGAAAGCGACTGCGCAGCGCTGATGGCAGGGCACTGGTTTACCCTCGCCGAACATGACGACAAAGCATTAAATATCGACTGGCTCATCACCGCCGTCAGCCATGAATATGACGGTGAACGCTATCGCAACCGCTTTACCGCTATCCCAAAAGCCACGCCGTATCAACCACGGTACGCCACGCCAAAGCCGTTTATGCCTACGCAAACCGCAACGGTGGTTGGCAAAAACGGAGAAGAAAACTGGACCGACAAGCTCGGACGGGTAAAGGTGCAGTTTCCGTGGGATCGGGAAGGCAAAAACGATGAGACCAGCTCCTGCTGGCTGCGGGTTGCTACCGCCTGGAGCGGCAACGGTTTTGGCGCGCAGTTTATCCCGCGTATCGGCCAGGAAGTGGTGGTGAGCTTTATCGACGGCGACCCGGATAAGCCGCTCATTACCGGCTGTGTGTACAACGGCGCGAATGCTCTGCCGTATGCGCTACCGGCGAATCAAACCCAGTCCGGTATTAAAACCCGCAGCGAAAAAGGCTTCAACGAACTGCGCTTCGACGACAAAAAAGATGCCGAGCTGCTGGCGATGCAGGCGCAAAAGGACTTCCAGCTCAACATACTGAACGACAGTCACACCACGATTAGCCACGATGAAATTCACAGCGTCAAAAACGATCGCACCCGCACCATCGAAGAGGGCAACGAAACCGTCACCCTGAAAAAGGGCAGTCGCACGGTGAAAATCGACAAGGGCAGCGACATGCTGGAGGTGAAAGAGAAACGCAGCGTAACGGTGAAGGGCGATCAGGAACACGCCATCGACGGTAATGAGACGCATAAGGTAAAAGGCAACTACACGCTCAATGTTGACGGTAATCTGACGATTAAGGTCAGCGGCACGCTCACCCTGGAGAGCGGCAAAACCCTGGACATAAAGAGTGGGGCGGGTCTTAACGCCAGCGCGTCAGGCAGCATGAAGCTGGATGCCGCCAGCATCGCCAGTGAAGCCAAATCCTCACTGACCCAGAAAGCGGCAACCATCAGCCAGGAAGCTAAGGCTACTCTGACCAGCAAAGCCAGTGCCACCCAGACCGTTGACGGCGGCGGGATGCTGGTGATTAAAGGTGGTCTGGTGAAAATTAACTGATGAACGCCATGCTGGTATTAACGCAAATGATGTACAACCTGGTTGCTGCTGCCGCGCCAGATTAGCGCCGGGTCTTTTAAGTCCTGCACAAATTTGCCATCAACCAGCACGTTGATGAGATCCACCACCTGCATCTGCGCGGCGTTAAGTTCGTCCAGCTTGTAGCCGGTCCACACCCAGATATCTTTGCCGGGGCACTCGGCGCGAACGCGCTGCACCAGCTTAAGGATCTCCGGGACGTTCTGCGGGTGCAGCGGGTCGCCGCCGGAAAGCGTGATCCCCTGGCGCTTAACGCGGGTATCGTTGAGGTCAGCAATAATGCGGTCGGCCATCTCGGCGGTGAACGGCATGCCGGAGTTTAGCCGCCAGGTGCTCTTGTTATAGCAGCCGGGGCACTCGTGAACGCAGCCGGAAACGAACAGGGTGCAGCGAGTGCCCGGACCGTTAACGATATCTACCGGGTAATATTGATGGTAATTCATTTTTCGCTTCTCAATTAACGCCATAGCCGCGTTGGCTGCGCTCGCTCACCCCAGTCACGTACTTAATGTACGCTCCCGGGGATTCCCTCGTTTGCCGCCTTGCTCTGACGCGAATTGCTTTGCGAAAACGGAGGAGCTTTGCATTTGTAAAGGGAACGGCTCCCGGCGTCGCTGCGCTCGGCCGGGCTACGAAGAGCCGCATACGCGGTTGTAGCCCGGATAAGGCGCTTTGCGCCGCGATCCGGGAACAGCTCCTGAGTGGCCGGCCGGTCCCCTCTCCCGGCAGGGGAGAGGATTAGGGGAGGGGCTAAACCACCCGGAATTAACCGATCTGCCCGTTGCCCAGATGCTTCACGCGGCGCTTCACTTCTTCCTGCTTGCCGGCGTTGAACGGACGGGCGTCCGGGCTCCCGAGATAGCCACACACGCGGCGGGTTACCGACACGCGGGAGGCATCGTGGTTGCCGCATTTCGGGCAGGTGAAGCCTTTGCTGGTGCATTCGAACTCACCGGTAAAGCCGCACTCGTAGCATTCGTCGATCGGCGTATTGGTTCCGTAATAGGGCACGTGCTGATAGCTGTAATCCCACACGTCTTCCAGCGCTCTCAGGTTGTGCTGAATATTCGGGTACTCGCCGTAGCAAATAAAGCCCCCGTTAGCCAGCGGCGGATAAGGCGCTTCAAAATCGATTTTATCGTACGGGTTTACCTTCTTCTCTACGTCAAGGTGGAAGCTGTTGGTGTAATACCCTTTATCGGTTACGCCTTCGATCACGCCGAACTCAGCGGTATCCAGACGGCAGAAGCGGTCGCAGAGGTTTTCGCTCGGCGTGCTGTACAGGCTAAAGCCGTAGCCCGTCTCGTCTTTCCACTGGTCTACCGCTTCGCGCAGGCGCTGAACGATGGCGACGCCTTTCTCACGCAGCGCTGCGCTATCGTACATATGCTTGTTGCCGAACAGCGCGTTGATGGTTTCATGAATGCCGATATAGCCCAGCGAAATCGACGCGCGGCCGTTTTTGAAAATCTCAGAGACATCGTCGTCCGCTTTCAGACGCACGCCGCAGGCGCCTTCCATATACAGAATCGGCGCCACGCGAGCCTTCACCCCTTCCAGGCGGGCGATGCGGGTCATCAGCGCTTTACGCGCCAGCTGCAGGCGTTCGTCGAGAAGTTTCCAGAACTCAGTCTCGTCGCCACGGGCTTCCAGCGCGATGCGCGGCAGGTTGAGGCTGATAACGCCGAGGTTGTTGCGGCCATCGTGCACCTGTTCGCCGTCCTCGTTTTCCCACACGCCGAGGAAGCTGCGGCAGCCCATCGGGGTTTTGAACGAGCCGGTCACCTTCACGACCTGATCGTAGTTAAGAATATCCGGATACATGCGCTTGCTCGCGCACTCCAGCGCCAGCTGTTTAATGTCGTAGTTCGCATCGCCGAACTTGTGGTTCAGGCCGTCGCGAATGGCGAAGACCAGCTTCGGGAATACCGCCGTTTTACGGTTTTTACCGAGTCCCGCAATGCGGTTGCGCAGAATGGACAGCTGAATCAGACGCGATTCCCAGCTGGTGCCGAGGCCGAAACCGAAGGTCACGAACGGCGTTTGGCCGTTGGCGGTATGCAGGGTGTTCACTTCATATTCCAGCGACTGGAAGGCGTCGTAGCACTCTTTCTCGGTGCGGGAACGGGCGTAGCCTTCGGCGTCGGGGATGTGCCACTCTTCGGCAATTTTACGGTGCTTATTGAAGCTTTCGGTAACAAACGGCGCCAGTACTTCATCGATGCGGTTGATGGTCGTACCGCCATAAATATGGCTGGCGACCTGAGCGATAATCTGCGCCGTCACCGCGGTAGCGGTAGAGATCGACTTCGGCGGCTCAATCTCGGCGTTGCCCATTTTAAATCCCTGGGTCAGCATGCCTTTAAGATCGATCAGCATGCAGTTGAACATCGGGAAGAACGGGGAGTAGTCGAGATCGTGATAGTGGATCACGCCGCGCTCGTGGGCCATGACCACGTCATGCGGCAGCAGGTGTTGGCGCGCGTAGTGCTTGGCGACGATGCCCGCCAGCAGATCGCGCTGGGTAGGGATGACTTTACTGTCTTTGTTGGCGTTCTCGTTGAGTAACGCCGAGTTGGTCTGCTCAACCAGGCCGCGAATTTCCTGGTTCAGACGACCGCGCTTTTCACGTTGACTATCGCGGTCGTGGCGATATTCAATGTAGGCGCGCGCCAGCTGCTTGTAGGGACCGGACATCAGCTGGTTCTCAACGGCGGTCTGGATCTCGCTGATATCCACCTGAGCGCGGCCCTGCATTTGCTGGCTAACGACTTCTGCGACGGTGGCGCAATAGTCTGCGTCATCGACTCCCGCTGCTTTAGCTGCACGTAGAATTGCTTCATTAATGCGCTCTGACTTGAACGGCACTTTACAGCCATCGCGTTTCATCACATGCGGTGTCATGATCACTCCATAATTTTTTACAGAACAGGTTATCCACAGAGGCGGAAGGTCAACCGAAGCCCCGGGGCGCTGTAGCTGCCGCCGTTTCCCTCCGATCCTGGCCCTTTTTATCCACATCCCATCACCGCCTGAGTACGATGGGAGTGGTGATATAATAGACTATTAATACAATATGTGGGGCCGGAATGCATTTTAAGTTCTATATGTAGTGCTTTGCATCAAAGATGTTTGCAATTTTATTGATGCAGAACAAAGTAAAAAGAGGAGAGCAGGAATGATGGGCGCTTGCGCTTAATGTAAATTTATCCGCTTATAAAATAAGCAAAAATGGGCCCTTAACGCAGGAAATTCAGGCCCAAAAGGAATAACGTCAGGCGAGCAGCGCGTCGTTAAGCAGGTCAACCAGCAGCAGCAGGGCGTAACGCGCGGCCTGAGCATTCTCAGGCAGGGGCAGCAGCGCGGAGGCCATATTGCTCAACGCGTGGTTGGCGGGGGTGAGGGCGAAAATTGTCGCTTCCTGTACCCGGGCCAGCAGGGTCGCGCCCTGCAAAATCGCGTCGGCCTCGCCGGTTGCCAGCACCAGCAGGAGATGATCGTCGCTGAGGGTACTGGCGATCATCCGCATCAGGGCGCTGTCCTGGCAGAGATTCATCACGATCCCGATGGAGAGTAGCTGGTGCTGAAGCAGCGTCGCCAGCGCGATGTCCTGTGCGCCGAGGGCGAAACAGTGTACGGCGCGGGCATTTTGCAGGCGCGTGCGCAGCTTTTGCAGCGTTGATTCGGGCGTGCTCACCAGCTGCTGCTCAAGATGTGTGCTAATCAGGCTTAATTTGTCGCGCCACGCGGCGGGCAGCGCGGCGCTCTCCTCGTTAAGCCAGCTGGTACGACGTTCGCAAGCCTGCGCCAGCTGCTTTCGCAAATCACGAATATCCTCGCAGCCGACGGAGCGGGCAAAGCGGGTAATTGTGGCTGCGCTCACGCCAGCGCGCACCGCCAGTTCATCAATCGAAGCGCTGGCGGTAAAACTTAAATTCTGCAGAATAAATGCCGCGACTCTTGATTCCTGAGCGCTAAAGCGAGTCATGCCTTCCTGTAACTGTCCTACGATATCCATGCTTTCAGCCTCTTTCTCCGCCACCGCCTGATTGAAAATATTTTTCAATTAATGAGGGCTTTTTATACCACGCAACCACGCACAATGCCTGAGATTATTGCCAATTTCTCTTTTATGCCGGAGTAAAGAGGTGAAAAATAACGCTCCGATCACGTACGTGAAAAAAATTTTCATATAGCCTTCACCCATACCGGCACCTCGTCTTATAGTCGATGGTGTCTGTTTAGCGCTCGCTTACGCCAAATCCATTGGGAGGAATTATGCCACGTATCGTCCTGTGCTGCGCCGCCGGAATGTCCACCAGCATGCTGGTTAACAAAATGAAGGCCGAGGCGCAGCAGCGCGCGCTGGGGCTGGAGATTTACGCCGTACCCGTCGCCGAGTTTGAGCGCGAGTTGCCCAATGCCGACGTGATCTTACTGGGGCCTCAGGTGAAGTATGAAGCGGCCCGATTGACGGAGCTTGCTGCACCGCACGGGAAAGCCGTGGCGGTGATCGACATGGCGGATTACGGCATGATGCGCGGGGCCGCCGTCCTCGATAAAGCGCTCGCTCTGCTGAACTCCTAACCCTTTCCCATCAACGCGTTCATTTCGCAACGCCGCTGCGGCCTTGCGCGGGGATCTGTACGCCAAAAATGAGGCCACTATGCAAACATTGAAAATTGCCGTCATCGGCGGCGGCAGCAGCTATACGCCGGAACTTATCGAAGGCATTATCCTTCGCCATCAGCAGATTCCGGTCACGGAACTGGCGCTGGTGGATGTCGAAGCCGGGCGCGAGAAAGTGGCGATTATCGCCGCGCTGACCCAGCGTATGCTAAAGCGCCATGGCCTTGAACAGGTGAAGGTCAGCGTGCATTTCGGCCTCGATGAGGCCATTCGCGGCGCTCAATTCGTGCTGACCCAGCTGCGGGTTGGGCAGCTGGCGGCGCGGGCGGCGGATGAGCGGTTGGGGCTGAAGTACCATCTGCTGGGTCAGGAAACCACCGGCGTCGGCGGCTTTGCCAAAGCGCTGCGCACGATTCCGGTGATTTTACAGGTTGCCCGCAAGGTGGAAGCGCTGGCGCCCGACGCCTTTATCCTTAATTTTACCAATCCGGCAGGGATCGTGACGGAGGCGGTGAGCCGCTACAGCAGCGCGAAAATCATCGGCCTGTGCAACGTGCCCATCAATATGCAGCACATGATTGCCGGAATGCTGGACGCAAAAGAAGAGGAGGTCCGGCTGAGCTTCGCCGGGCTGAATCATATGGTCTGGGTACACAAGGTGATGCAGGGGCGGGAAGAGGTGACCAGTAAGGTCATCGACATGCTGTGTGACGGTCAATCGCTCTCGATGAACAATATTCAATCGCTGCCGTGGCCGGCGGAGTTTCTGCGGGCCCTGAAGGCCATCCCCTGTCCCTATCATCGCTATTTCTGGCTGACGCCGGCGATGCTGGCGGAAGAGATTGAGGCGGCCAAAACCAAAGGCACCCGCGCGGAACAGGTGATGAAGGTGGAACAGGAGCTGTTTGATATCTATGCCCGGCCCGAGCTGGATGAAAAGCCCGAACAGCTGAGCTTCCGCGGCGGGGCGTACTACTCCGAAGTGGCGGTGGAGCTGATTAACGCCATCTACAACAATCTTGGCAAAGAGATGGTCGTCAACACCCGCAACAACGGCGCGATTCAAGGCTTCGATGATGATGCGGTGGTGGAAATTAACAGCATTATTGACGCGCAGGGCGCACGACCGCTGGCCTTTGGCGCGCTGCCACCGATCATGAACGGTCTGACGCAACAGGTGAAAGCCTTCGAGCGCTTGACGATTGAGGCCGCGGTCCACGGCTGCCGGGATAGCGCGCTGCTGGCGCTGGTGAGTAACCCGCTGGTCGGGAATGTGACCGATGCCCGGGCGCTGCTTGATGAGGTGTTAACCATCAACCGCCCCTGGTTAACGCAGTTTAACTAAACTTTTCCGCCTTCGGGGATACCACTATGTCTCGTACTTCATTTATTGAACGCTATGTCATGCCCGCCGCGCTGAAAATCGGCGGTCAGAAGCATGTCCTGTCGGTACGCGACGGCATTATTCTCAATATGCCGTTTATGCTGATTGGCTCGTTTTTCCTGATATTCGCCTACCTGCCGATTCCCGGCTACGGTGAGATGATGACCAGCGTGTTTGGCGATGCCTGGCGCGATAAGATGCTGTACCCGGTCAAAGCGACCTATGACATCATGGCGCTGCTCTCCGCGTTCGGCATTGCCTACCGGCTGGCGGAAAAATATCGCACCCTGGACCCGCTCAGCGCCGGGGCGATGTCGCTGGTGGCGTTTGTGATGACGATCCCCCAGGTGACGCTCTTTACGCCGGCAGACGGTTCGGCGGCGCAACTTGTCAAAGGCGTGCTGCCGGTGGGGATGATTGGCAGCCAGGGGCTGTTTGTGGCGATTGTGATTTCGCTGCTTTCCACGGAGATCTACCGCCTGGTGGCCAGCCGTAATCTGGTGATCCGCATGCCGGAGGGCGTACCGCCCGCGGTGGCGAAATCTTTTCTCGCCCTGATCCCCGGCTTCTGCGTGCTGGCCGTGGTGCTGGCGCTGCGCCTGATCGTTGAAGCTTCGCCGTTCGGTGATATCAATAGCATGATTACCACCCTTATCGGTATTCCCATGTCGCACGTCGGCGGTTCGCTGCCGGGGATGATTATCTCGGTGATCCTGATTGGTATCCTGTGGACCCTGGGGCTGCATGGCGACACCATTGTGCTGGTGTTTATTCGCCCGGTCTGGCTGTCGAATATGTCGGAAAACCTGGAAGCGTTTCAGAATGGGCTGCCGATCCCGCATATCATCACCCAGCAGTTTTATGACCTGTGGATTGCGCCCGGCGGTACCGGAGCGCTGCTGGGGCTGGTGATTTTTATGCTGCTGCGCAGCCGTAGCCAGCAGATGAAACAGCTGGGGAAAATTGCCGCGCCGGGAGCGCTGTTCAATATCAGCGAGCCGATGGTATTCGGCATTCCGCTGGTGATGAACCCGTACTTCTTCCTGCCGTTTATTTTGACGCCGGTCCTGCTGGTGATTGTCTCGTATACCGCGATGGCCACCGGGCTGGTGATGAAGCCGGCGGGGATTGCGCTGCCGTTTACCACGCCTATTTTTATGAGCGGCTATCTGGCGACGGGAGGGCATATTTCCGGCGCGGTGCTACAGGTGGTGAACCTGGCGATCTCGCTGGTGATCTACTATCCGTTCTTCCGGGCATGGGATCGCCTGAAGGCGAAAGAAGAGCAGGCGTCCGCGCAGCCGGAAGCCAGCGCGACGCTGTCTGCGGCCGATCGTATTTAAAGCATATTCCCGGAGGCGGCGCTTGACGCGCCTGTCCGGGCTACCGGCTCGCAGAAGATGGTGAACCCGTAGCCCGGGTAAGCGCAGCGCGACCCGGGACTCTCAGCGCAAGCCGGGTAGGGGGTTACGCCTGCAGCCACCATACCGCTTCAAACGGACGCAGGGTCATATCGGCAGGGCGGTTCGCCGCCTCCGCGTAGTTGCTCATCAGCATCCGCCAGTCGCCGCTCATCGCTTCCGGCTGCCAGCGCTGGAACTCGCGGCTCAGGTTCGCCACGACCACCAGGGTTTGCCCCTGCCACTGACGGCGATAGCACCACAGCGACGGATGTTCCGGCAGCAGATCCTGATAGTCGCCCCAGGTCAGCACCGGCGTGCTCTTGCGCAGCGTAATCAGCTGCTGATAGGCATAAAATACCGATTCCGGGTCCGCCAGCGCCGCCTCGGCGTTAATCTCGCGATAGTTATCGCACAGCGCAATCCACGGCTCGCCGGCGGTGAATCCGCCGCCCTCACCGCTGTTCCACTGCATGGGCGTGCGGCTGTTATCGCGCGATTTGCTGGCCAGAATCGCCAACAGTTCATCCGCATCCCGGCCCTGCGCCGCGCGTTCGATAAACATGTTGTGGCTCTCAACGTCGCGATAATCGGTGATGCGCGTAAAGTGCGGGTTGGTCATGCCAATCTCTTCGCCCTGATAGATATAGGGCGTGCCCTGCATGCCGTGCAGCACCATCGCCAGCATTTTCGCCGCCGGGACGCGGTACTCCCCCTCGTCGCCGAAGCGGGAGACGATGCGCGGCTGGTCGTGATTACACCAGAACAGCGCGTTCCACGCGCGATTGTGCATCCCCTGCTGCCAGTGCCTGAACAGCGATTTCAAGGCCACAAAATCCGGGCGCGCCAGCGTCCACTTCTCGCCGCCGGGATAGTCCACCTTCAGATGGTGGAAGTTAAAGGTCATCGATAGCTCGCTGCCGTCGAGCGCCGCGTACTTCTGGCAATGCTCAAGCGTGGTGGAGGACATTTCGCCCACCGTCATCAGGTTGCGCGGGGTAAAGACATCGCGGCTCATCTCCTGCAAGAATTCGTGCGCTCGCGGACCGTCGGTATAGAAGCGCCGGCCGTCGCCCGCGGTATCCGACGGGAAGGTCTGGTCTTTGGAGATAACATTGATCACGTCGAGGCGCAGGCCATCGACGCCGCGATCGGCCCAGAATTCGCAGACTTTTTTCAGCTCCGCGCGCACCGCCGGATTTTCCCAGTTCAGATCCGCCTGCTCGACGGCGTACAGATGCAGATAGTACTGCTCGCTTTCGGCGTGCCACTGCCAGGCGTTGCCGCCAAACTTAGATTGCCAGTTGTTCGGCGGCGTGGTCGGTTCGCCGTCGCGCCAGATATAGAACTGACGATACGGGCTCTCTTTGTTGAGCGCTTCGCGGAACCAGGCGTGCTCGGTCGACGTGTGGTTCAGCACCATATCCAGCACGATACGAATTCCTCGCGCCTTCGCCTGGGCCACCAGCTCGTCGAAATCGTCGAGCGTGCCGTAGGCGGGATCGATAGCGGTATAGTTGGCCACATCGTAGCCGTTATCCACCTGCGGCGAGACGTAAAACGGCGTCAGCCAGATAGCGTCAACGCCGAGCTTTTGCAGATAGTCGAGGCGGGAGGTCACGCCGCGCAAATCGCCGGTGCCGGTCCCGGTGGTGTCCTGGAAACTCTTTGGATAGATTTGATAAATAACGCCGTTTTGCCACCAGAGGGGAAGGGTATTCATATTGCGTTCCTGCTACAAAAAAGGGGGGCGACAGCGCGCCCCGAAAATAAGTCGTCAGACAATCTGTAAGGTGCCCTGGCGGAATTTGCGCTGGTAAACAACCGTTGTCAGGACAATCGGCACGACCACGGCGATAGCCATCGCCAGCGCGTAAACCTGCCAGTAGGTTGGCTGGATAGAGAGAATGCCCGGCAGGCCGCCGACGCCGATGCCGTTGGCCATCACGCCGTTCAGGCCGCACAGCAGCCCGGCAAGACCGGAGCCGACCATCGCGCAGAGCATCGGGAAGCGGTATTTCAGGTTGATGCCGTACATGGCCGGTTCCGTGACGCCGAGGTAGGCGGAAATGGCGGCCGGAACGGAGATTTCGCGTTCGTTCTGTTTACGGCTGGCGATGATGATACCCACCACCGCCGACGCCTGGGCGATGTTGGACAGCGCGATCAGCGGCCAGACCGGCGTACCGCCCATGCTTTGAATCATCTGCATATCGATGGCGAGCGTGGTCTGATGGACCCCGGTAATCACCAGCGGCGCGTACAGGAAGCCGAACAGCGCGGCGCCAATCGGCGCGAAGCTGCCGGTTAACAGATGACGCACGGCCCAGGCCACGCCGTCGCCAATCATGCGGCCAACCGGGCCGATAAAAGCGTGGGCGAGAAAGACCGCCAGGATCAGCGAACAGACCGGCACGATCACCAGATAGAGGTAGTCAGGCACGATGCGTTTCAGCCGCGTTTCGATAAAGCCGAGCGCCAGCCCCGCCATCAAGGCCGGGATCACCTGCGCCTGGTAGCCGACTTTCTCAATGGTGAACAGGCCGAAGTTCCATACTTCCGGCACCTGCTGGCCCAGCAGGTAGGCATTCATCAGCTGCGGAGAAACTAACGTAACGCCCAGCACGATGCCGAGGATTGGCGTGCCGCCCATTTTCTTTACCGCGGACCAGCAGATACCCACCGGCAGGTAGAAGAAGATCGCCTCGCCAATCAGCCACAGGAAGTCATAAAGGGTTTTCAGCGACGGGTGCATCTGCGCCAGCGTCTGGCCGTTGCTCATCGGCAGATCGCCGATCACGTTGCGGAAGCCTAAGATCAGGCCGCCGCTGATCAGCGCAGGCAGCAGCGGGAAGAAGATCTCCGCGAAGTGTGAAATGAGCTGTTCATGCCACTTCATATTCTGCCGCGCGGCTTTCTTGGCTTGTTCTTTATCGGCGCTGGCCTGGCCGGTGGTCGCCAGCAGCGCTTTATAGTAGTCGCCAACCTCGGTACCGATCACCACCTGGAACTGCCCGGCGTTGGTAAAGCAGCCCTTCACCATGCGGAGCTGTTCAATTTCTTTCGGTTTGGCAATGGCTGGATTATTCAGCACAAAGCGCAGACGGGTAATACAGTGGCTGACGGTGGCGATATTGTCGCGCCCGCCCACCAGTTCGATAAGTTTATCGATGTCCTGCTGATTCACTTTACTCATGATGAGGCCTCATGACCGAGGGGAGAGGTTGCATTTAACTTGCATTGGATCCTACTCGCTCCGTTTGAATTGCAAAATGGGAACGTTCCCGAAACCCAGCGAAGATCACATAAATCGTTAAGACAGGCTTAATTCAGTACGGCGGGAATCACGATTTGACGGGGTTCACGGTTTCCGGCGATCTGCTCGATCAGCTGCTGCGCCGCCTGGCGTCCGGACTCGGCGTAGCCGGGATCGACCGTCAGGATCTCCGGGTGGAGAAACTTCATCAGCGGCGTGCTGCCGACGCTGGCGAGCTGGAGACGATCGATTCCCTGCTGCTGGAGATATTTGCTGGCTCCCAGCGCGAGGGTATCGGTGGCGCAGACCAGCGCGCTGGTTTCAGCCGACAGCACGCCGGCGACGTTTTCATACCCCTGCTTCATGCCCAGGCCCGGCAGCGCGGCGAGGGGCGTGAGGTGTTTTTTCTGGCAGAAATCGAGGTAGGCCTGGTGGCGGCGCTGCCCGGTGGTGATGTCGCTGTGCGGCACGCCGAGGAAACTGATGTGGCGATGCCCGCGATCGTACAGGCGCTGCATCAGCATCCTGATCGAACCTTCATCGTCATAGCAGACGGAGGCGATGCCCGGCGCGTCGCGGGCCAGCAGCACCAGCGTCTCTCGCCACGGGGTGAGCATCTCTTCATGGATGCCGGTGAAACCAAACAGCACCACGCCGTCGATATTGCGCCGGGCGAGCATGCCGAGATGCTCCTCGACCAGCGCCGGGGAGAACTGGCTCTCCATCATAATCGGATCGTAGCCCTGAGCGTAAAAGGCGGGAAGCATGGTCTGTACGGCGAGGTTTTCCGATAGCGAATCCAGACGGGTGACGATGATCGCCACCACTTTATCGCTCTGGCCGCGCATCGCCCTGGCGGAACGTGAGGGCGAAAACCCGTGCTGCTGCATCACCGCTTCAACGCGCTCACGCGTGCGTTCGCTGACGCCGCTTTCGTTGTTAAGCACGCGCGATACCGTCGATTTCCCGACGCCGCTTAAGCGTGCGATATCTTTGATGGTCAGCCGGTTTTGCATGCAGGGTTCTCGTTGTGGTCCGCTTAAAGTGAGCCTAATGCTACTCAACGAAACCACAATGAGCAAAGTCTGGTTTACGTCTGGTTTAGTTGCCCGGGGGTATTATCGCCATAATAGCCACAAATAGATTATCGGCGACGGTATAATTCGCGCCGTTTGTATTCATTTACCGGAGATTTTATGGACCCCGATCCCACTCCTCATCCTCGATGGAGCCCCCTTATTTTCCGGTAAATCTGCGTAGCGCTGCTTTACCGGAAGCGTAAAGCAGCGATGTCTTTGACGTCCCTGCCATAAAAATAACATGCCTGACAGGTAAGGTTGACTCGCGCCTGTCGGTAGCCTGCGTTCGCTCGCGCGAGCGCGGAGGGACTGTTTATGTTTAAAAATTTTACCCGCCAGCTGTTTGCCCAGCTTGGTCGTCATTTACCGCGTCGTTTAGTACAACGCGATCCGCTACCCGATGCCCGCAATCTGGCGAGCGCGCCGATCCCGGACTCCCTCGGCAAGCAGTGCCTGGACGTGGCGGCAATGGATGAGAATGAAATCTGGCGCGCCTTCGCCAGCCATCCGGAAGGGCTAAATGCGGGCGAAGTGGCGCAGAAAATCGCGCAGTATGGCGAAAACCAGATCCCGGCGCAGAAGCCGTCGCCGTGGTGGGTGCATCTTTGGAGCTGCTACCGCAACCCCTTCAACCTGCTGCTGACCGTTCTGGGTATCGTCTCCTACTCAACGGAAGATCTGTTTGCCGCCGCGGTTATCGCCCTGATGGTGGGGATCTCCACGCTGCTGAACTTTATTCAGGAAGCCCGCTCGACCAAAGCGGCGGACGCCCTGAAGGCGATGGTCAGCAACACCGCGACGGTCCTGCGGGTGGTGAACGAGCAGGGCGAGAGCCGCTGGTGCGAGCTGCCCATCGACCAGCTGGTGCCGGGGGATATCGTCAAGCTATCGGCGGGAGACATGATCCCGGCAGACCTGCGCGTCATTCAGGCGCGCGACCTGTTTGTCGCTCAGGCCTCGCTGACCGGTGAATCGCTGCCGGTCGAAAAAGTGGCCCGCACCCGCGACCCGCTGCAGGCAAACCCGCTGGAGTGCGACACCCTGTGCTTTATGGGTACCAACGTGGTGAGCGGTTCGGCGCAGGCGATTGTTTTCGCTACCGGCGGCGGCACCTGGTTTGGCCAGCTGGCTGGCCGCGTCAGCGAGCAGGAAAGCGAGCCGAACGCCTTTCAGAAAGGGATCAGCCGGGTCAGCATGCTGCTAATCCGCTTTATGCTGGTGATGACCCCGATCGTGCTGCTGATTAACGGCTACACCAAAGGCGACTGGTGGGAGGCGGCGCTGTTCGCGCTCTCCGTCGCGGTGGGCCTGACCCCGGAAATGCTGCCGATGATCGTCACCTCGACCCTGGCGCGCGGGGCGGTGAAGCTGTCGAAACAGAAAGTGATCGTCAAGCACCTCGACGCGATACAGAACTTTGGCGCGATGGACATCCTGTGCACCGATAAAACCGGCACCCTGACGCAGGATAAAATCGTGCTGGAGAACCACACCGATGTCTCCGGCAAGGTGAGCGAACGCGTGCTGCATACGGCATGGCTTAACAGCCACTATCAGACCGGGCTGAAGAATCTGCTCGATACCGCGGTGCTGGAGGGCGTCGAGCTGGAGTCAGCGCGCGGGCTGGCGGAACGCTGGCAGAAAGTCGATGAGATCCCGTTCGATTTTGAGCGTCGCCGCATGTCGGTGGTGGTGCAGGAGCAGGACAACGTCCATCAGCTAATCTGCAAGGGGGCGCTGCAGGAGATCCTCAACGTCTCGACCCAGGTGCGCTATAACGGCGACATCGTACCGCTGGACGACACCATGCTGCGGCGCATCCGTCGCGTAACCGACACCCTCAACCGTCAGGGACTGCGCGTGGTGGCGGTGGCGACGAAGTACCTGCCCGCCCGAGAAGGCGACTACCAGCGCGCGGATGAATCCGACCTGATCCTTGAAGGCTATATCGCCTTTCTGGATCCGCCTAAAGAGACCACAGCCCCGGCGCTGAAAGCGCTGAAGGCCAGCGGCATTACGGTCAAAATCCTGACCGGAGACAGCGAGCTGGTGGCGGCCAAAGTCTGCCACGAAGTAGGTCTGGATGCGGGTGACGTGGTGATCGGCAGCCAGGTTGAAGCGCTGAGCGATGATGAACTGGCCGAGCTGGCAAAACGTACCACCCTGTTTGCGCGCCTGGCGCCGCTGCACAAAGAGCGTATCGTGACTCTGCTGAAACGCGAAGGACACGTAGTGGGATTTATGGGCGACGGCATTAACGACGCTCCGGCGCTGCGCGCGGCGGATATCGGTATTTCCGTCGACGGCGCGGTGGATATCGCCCGCGAGGCGGCGGATATCATCCTGCTGGAGAAGAGCCTGATGGTGCTGGAAGAGGGGGTTATTGAAGGCCGCCGGACCTTCGCCAATATGCTCAAATACATCAAAATGACCGCCAGCTCCAACTTCGGCAACGTGTTCAGCGTGCTGGTGGCCAGCGCCTTCCTGCCGTTCCTGCCGATGCTGCCGCTGCATCTGCTGATCCAGAATCTGCTGTACGATGTATCCCAGGTCGCCATTCCGTTTGATAACGTTGACGATGAGCAGATCCGTAAACCGCAGCGCTGGAACCCGGCGGATCTCGGCCGCTTTATGGTCTTCTTTGGGCCAATCAGTTCGATATTCGATATTCTGACGTTCTGCCTGATGTGGTGGGTGTTCCACGCCAACACGCCGGAACATCAGACCCTGTTCCAGTCCGGCTGGTTCGTGGTTGGCCTGCTGTCGCAGACGCTGATTGTGCATATGATCCGTACGCGGCGGATCCCCTTTATCCAGAGCCGCGCGGCCTGGCCGCTTATTGTGATGACGCTGCTGGTGATGGTAGTGGGGATTGCGCTGCCGTTCTCGCCGCTGGCGGGCTACCTGCAGCTTCAGGCGCTGCCGCTCAGCTACTTCCCATGGCTGATTGCGATCCTTGCGGGCTATATGACGCTAACCCAGATGGTCAAAGGCTTCTACAGCCGCCGCTACGGCTGGCAGTGAGCGAGGCGCTTTACGTGCAGAAACAACAAAGGCAGCCCCGGGCTGCCTTTGTTCATACTGTCTACGATTAGCGACGAATGGCGATCGCTTCAATCTCAATTTTTACGTCTTTCGGCAGACGCGCCACTTCCACGCAGGAGCGCGCCGGGAAGGTGGCGTTGTGCTCGGTGAAGAAGGCTTCATAGGTGGCGTTAACGGTGGCGAAATCGTTGAGGTCTTTGACGAAAACGGTGGTTTTAACGATATCGCCCACTTTCAGGCCCGCGGCTTCGACGATAGCTTTCACGTTCTCCAGAGACTGACGCGCCTGAGCGGCGACATCTTCCGGCACGCTACCGGTTTTCGGGTCTACCGGGATCTGGCCGGAAGTGATGATCATGTTACCCAGATCGACGCCCTGAACGTACGGGCCGATGGCTGCTGGCGCATTTTCCGTCGCGATAGTTTTAGACATGAGTTCTCCTGAAATATGTGAATGTAATCTGACTGGCGTGGGTCATTATAAAGAGTGCTGGCTGCTTTATCATTAAGCAGGCCGCATTTTGCGAAGGAGAAAAGCGGATAACGCAGCGCGCTATCCGCATAAGGCGTGAGCCTGAAGGATGAAGTTAGTGGGTGACTTCCGTCCATGCCATGGCCCAGTCAGAACCTGTGCCCGGTTCGAACTGAGTGGCGTACTGGCTCCACTGCACGCAGTAGCCGCTGTAGGGGAACGGGCGACATTGGTACACTTTGCCGTTTTTAGGCTGCATGACTTTCGTTCCCGCCTTATAGCTTTTCAGGTTATCCGGGAAGGTATAGTCGTAGTTTCCCGCAGGCGCAGGCGTCGGGGTCGGATCCGGCTGAACCGTACTCTCTTCCAGCATCAGGTCAATGACCCCCTGGCTGAGGGTGGCGCCCTGCGCATTGCTGGCAGAGTAGCGCAGCATATGATGACCTGCCTGAACGTTGGTCAGCGGAATAGATACCGTCAGGGAGCGATTATCTATCGTCTGCTGAATGCTCCCTTTCTGCGTGCCCGCATGGTCGTTGACGGTGGCGGTGAGATGCATTTTGCCCCTGGCCGTGGCGTTGAACGTCACCGTCGCTTTCCCGTTGGCGATTTTGGTTGCGTTAACGTTGGCGACGCTCAGGGATTCTTCCACGATATCGTCTGACTGCGACTCGGCGTAGGTCAGCGTAACGCTTTGAACGGTGCTGTCTTTTGGCACATACACCTGGTTAACGCCGTGGAGGGGGGTAATGTTGCCATCACTCCCTTTTACCCCGGCGCGCAGCTTACCCTGATGCGCGGTATTAATAGCTTCAGCCAGATCGTAAGACCACTGGCTGCTTTTTCCTTGCGCTTCGCTGGCGATGGTCAATTCCGTTTGCAGAGAATGAACTTCACCGCTCGCGTTAAAGAAATGGGCAATGACTTTATCTCCCGCATGGAGATCTTTCCCGCTAAGCTGGCCTGCGAGCTGCGTAGTCCAGAGGGATTCATTCTCCGTTTCATCGCTGGCGCCGCCGAAATCAACGTCAATGGCCTGATAAAAACTATTTGCCGTATCGGCAATTTCCCAGACGGCATAAATAACCTGATAGCCGGTGCGATCGGGTACATTACAGGAGTGCGTGACCTGTACAGCCGGCGTCGCGCCATTACCGTCGATTTGACAAAATGGCTTACTTTCAAAATCGCTGCGCGTCAGCGGCTTATTTTGATCCCAGTTCTGTTTGGTAATGTAATAACGCCAGTTAGTCGTTCTATGCGGCGCAGAATGGTGCCAGACGAAATTATTTTTACCGCTCTTTATCGTGGTTTTCGCCCAGCGAGTCGGGCTCTGGCTATCCAGCTGCGAGAAGTTGCTTTTACCCGCGCTGGCCAGTTTACCATCAGGCGGCATTGCCCCTTCAGGAAAACCGCTCGCTTGCTCGACGCTTTGCGGTTCCCACTGCACCGAACCGCAGTCGGTGTTTTTCCCTAAATGACATTGGTACGCCCGACTTGGCGGCGATTCCACATAGCCGTGAGCCAATGCTGAGGAGGTAAATAATAATGTTGCTGTATATAACGATATTTTTTTCACTTTCATAATTCATCCTGTGAACATTGATTAAAAAAATAGAAAACGCACTGGAGTGTATGAAGGGAAAAATTCAGGTTCAATAGCAGTGATATTTAATGATTAATCTCATTGTTTGTTATTTTTAATCATGAGACGTGTTGATGAGAAATTGATGAATGTTGATTATCTGACCCGAGGTCAGTGAGTTGACGGCCGTGCGGATGATTTAAATTATCGTTCAGGAGCAGTCCCGCTTATCGGGCTGCTCCCGATAAAACCTGGCGAATTTAATTTGCCAGCACGACATGATGTGAAAATTCTTTTTCACAATATTTGCACTTCAGCGCGATATCGTTTTCGCGTTTCTTCACCGCAAAGCTGGAGGACACCGGCTCGGCGTGGCTAATACAGTTGCTGTTCGGGCATACCAGCACGTTGTTAATACGGTCCGGCAGATTCGGTCGGGATTTACCGACGACTTCATACTCATCAATGCGGTTTACCGTGGCCTGCGGCGCGTACAGGGAGAGCTGGTTGACCTGCTCGTCGGTCAGGAAGGTGTTCTCAATTTTGATCAAATCTTTGCGGCCCATTTCGCCTGACGGCAGGTTCAGGCCGATGGTGATGCGCTGATCCGTTTCGGTCAGTTTGAACAGGGTCAGCAGCTTAAAGCCGACCTGCGCCGGGATATGGTCGATAACGGTGCCACGTTTGATGGCTTCTACCTGTAATTTATTGTCGTGTGTCATCTCTTTTCCCCTTACAGTGCCAGATCGCTATTCAGTACCAGCGCCAGTAACGCCTGGCGCGCGAAGATGCCGTTGCCCGCCTGCTGGAAGTACCAGGCGTGCGGCGTTTTATCGACGTCGGTGGTGATTTCATCAATGCGCGGCAGCGGATGCAGCACCTTCATGTTCGCGCGTGCGCCTTCCAGGTCTGCGGCGCGCAGGACGAACTGCGCCTTCACGTTGGCATATTCCGACGGGTCGAGACGCTCTTTCTGCACGCGGGTCATATACAGAATGTCCACCTCTTCCATCACCTCTTCAATGGCGCTATGCAGGCTCCAGGCAATGCCTTTTTCATCGAGCATGTCGAGGATGTACTGCGGCATGGCCAGCGCGTCCGGGGCGATAAAGTAGAAGCGGTTGCCGTTAAATTTCGCCAGCGCCTGGGTCAGGGAGTGGACGGTGCGGCCATATTTCAGGTCACCCACCATCGCCACGTTAAGATTTTCCAGACGACCCTGGGTCTCCTGAATGGTGAACAGATCCAGCAGGGTCTGCGTCGGATGTTGGTTCGCGCCGTCGCCGGCGTTGAGTACCGGAATACCGCCGGAAAACTCGGTCGCCAGACGCGCCGCGCCCTCCTGCGGGTGGCGCATGACGATGGCATCGACATAGGTGCTGATGACCGAGATGGTATCGGCCAGGGTTTCGCCTTTTTTGCCCAGCGAGGTGTTGCTGCTGTCTGAGAAACCGACCACGCTGGCACCCAGGCGGTGCATGGAGGTCTCAAACGACAGGCGGGTGCGGGTCGACGCTTCAAAAAAGCAGCTGGCGATCACTTTATGCTTGAGCAGCTCCGGCTGCGGATTGGCTTTGAGTTTTGCTGCGGTTGCCAGTACCAGTTCAAGGTCTTCGCGGCTGAGATCGTTTATGGAAATGATATGTTTTTGATATAGCGGGTTAGCCATGTTTATCTCCTGACGCCTGGGCAAAAAAAAAGCCCCTTAAATAAGGGGCTTTACGAATACGGATGCAACGGAAAGAAAAAACGGCAGGCCAGCGTCTGTTTTCAGACGCGGTAAGACGCGATGTCGTACACACTGAACCATAATTCCTCCCGGCAAAACGGGTGGCATTATACGCAGCTCATATTTCGGATCAAGCGATTAATCCACAAACAGGTAAACGTTTGCCTGGGGAATCATGCGTTAACGCAAAAAACCCGCAAAAAGAGGTGGTATGGCAGTCGGATGGGGGGTATAAACGCGAAATGAAAAGCTGTTTTATATTTGAGGGCTATTATGATCGTTGGAAATATTCACCATCTGCAAAGCGGATTGCCGGCGTCTCTGCGTGAGGCGATCGAACATGTTAAAGCGCATGTCACCGACGCGACGCCGCTGGGTAAACATGATATTGACGGCAACAACCTGTTCTATCTCATTTCCGAAGATACCACCGAGCCGATGGCCGACCGCCGCGCCGAGTATCACGCCCGCTACCTGGATATCCAGATTGTACTGAAAGGCCAGGAAGGAATGACCTTTAGCGTTCTCCCTGCCGGCGCGCCGGATATCGACTGGCTGGCGGAGAAAGACATCGCTTTCCTGGCGGAGGGGGCGCAGGAAAAAACCGTCATCCTCAGCGAAGGCGACTTTGTGGTGTTCTATCCCGGTGAAGTGCATAAGCCGCTGTGCGCCGTCGGCACACCGGCGAAGGTGCGCAAAGCGGTTGTGAAGATGCTGATGGCGTAAAAAATACCCCGGGCTGCGGCTGGCGCCTTGCCCGGGCTACAGATCCGCGCGGTTTGGGGGCGGGTAGCCCGGATAAACGCAGCGCAATCCGGGGGAATATCGCGAGAACGCTTACTTACCCAGCGTCGCCACCATCACCGCTTTGATGGTATGCATGCGGTTTTCCGCCTGGTCGAAAACGATGCTCGCCGCGGATTCAAATACCTCGTCGGTCACTTCCATACCACCGTGCAGGCCGTACTCCGCCGCCATCTGTTTGCCGAGCGTGGTCTGGTCGTCGTGGAACGCGGGCAGGCAGTGGAGGAATTTCACCTGCGGATTGCCGGTCAGCGCCATCATCTCGCTATTTACCTGATACCCGCGCAGCAGCGCGATACGCTCCGCCCACTTCTCTTTGGCTTCGCCCATCGATACCCAGACGTCGGTATAGATAAAGTCCGCGCCCTTCACGCCCGCCGCAATATCTTCGGTCAGCGTAATATTGCCGCCGTTTTTCTGCGCCAGCGCCCGGCACTGCTCGACCAGCTTCTCTTCCGGCCAGCAGGCGGTTGGCGCGACCAGACGCAGATCCAGCCCGGTCAACGCGGCGGCTTCGAGCATGGAGTTGCCCATATTATTCCGCGCGTCGCCGGCGTAGACCAGGGTCATCTGATTAAAGGCTTTGCCCGGCAGATGCTCCTGCATGGTCAGTAAGTCCGCCAGCAGCTGGGTGGGGTGGAATTCGTTGGTCAGGCCGTTCCATACCGGAACGCCGGCATACTCGGCCAGGGTTTCAACCACTTCCTGGCCGTGGCCGCGATATTGAATACCGTCGTACATGCGCCCCAGCACGCGGGCGGTGTCTTTAATCGACTCTTTATGGCCAATCTGGCTGCCGCTGGGGCCGAGCCAGGTGACGCGAGCGCCCTGGTCAAATGCGGCAACTTCGAAAGAGCATCGGGTGCGGGTAGAGTCTTTTTCGAAGATGAGCGCGATGTTTTTGCCGGTGAGATGCTGAATTTCAATATTGTTTTTCTTATCAGCTTTAAGCCTGGCCGCCAGCTCAAGCAGAGCGGTGATTTCGGCGGGGGTAAAATCGAGCAACTTTAAAAAATGCTTCTGATAAAACGCGGACATGGTTCCCTCACATGGCTCAAGCCATTTGTTGAATTAAAATTCACTTTATATGTATGAATATTCATTTGCAACCCCGTGTCATAAATCTTTCGCTCAGAAGGTGGAGGCAATCACGGCGGTATGTGACAATAGAAGCATCCGCGACACATTATGAGGAACGAGCCATGGCAAACCCGGAATTACTGGAAGAACAGCGTGAAGAAACGCGCCTGATTATTGAAGAGCTGCTCGAAGACGGCAGCGATCCTGACGCGCTGTACACCATTGAGCATCATCTCTCTGCCGATGATTTCGAAACGCTGGAGAAAGTGGCGGTCGAGGCCTTCAAGCTGGGCTACGAAGTGACTGAGCCGGAAGAGCTGGAAGTCGAAGAGGGCGATACCGTGATTTGCTGCGATATCCTCAGCGAATCCGCGCTGAATGCCGAGCTGATTGACGCCCAGGTTGAGCAGCTGATGACCCTGGCGGAAAAATACGACGTTGAATACGACGGCTGGGGCACCTACTACGAAGATCCGAACGGGGAAGACGAAGAAGGTGACGACGACGAAGATCTGGTTGATGAAGACGACGACGGCGTTCGCCACTAAGTAGCAGAGGTATACGGCGGTGCGATATGCCGCCGTATAGCAAGGAATTTTAATGGATTACCCGCAAATACTCGCCCCGATTTTAAGCTTTCTGCATTGCCCAACTCCTCAGGCGTGGATTGATGAAGCCCGTAAACCGGAAAACCTCCCGCTGCTGTTGACCGACCATATGGTGTGCGAGCTGAAAGCGGCGCAAAACGCTATGCTGCTGGTGCGTCGATACGTCGCGGATAAAGCGGACGCGGATGAGCTGCTGGCCTGCCTGAAGCCGTATGAGGACTTCACCTACCGCTGGGGGCCGGAGCCGGATTTCGTCGCGCTGCATAAGCAGATAAATAAAAGCGCCATGCCGCAGACCGACGATCCCTGGGGACGTCAGCTACTCGACAGCATGATTCTGCTGATCAAAGAGGAGCTGCATCACTTCTGGCAGGTGAGGGAAATCATGCTTTCCCGCGAAATCCCGTACGTCAAAATCACCGCCAGCAACTATGCCCGCGGGCTGCGCCGGGAAGTGCGTTCTCACGAACCGGTCATGCTGATCGATAAACTCATCTGCGGAGCCTATATTGAAGCCCGCTCCTGCGAGCGTTTTGCCGCGCTGGCGCCATGGCTGGATGACGATCTGCAGAAGTTTTATCTGTCGCTGCTGCGTTCCGAAGCGCGCCACTATCAGGACTATCTGGACCTGGCGCAGAGAATCGCCCAGGACGATATCAGCGAACGCGTGCGCCAGCTTGGCGAAGCGGAAGCGGCGCTTATTAACGCGCCTGAAGCGGAGTTTCGTTTTCACAGCGGCGTGCCCGCCTGAACGTCAGGCCGCCGCTTCACCGCAGCGGCCTGACGATCCATTACAGATTGGCGTTTTTGTCTTTCTCTGCCGTCGCGGCGGCTTTGGGCGCGCCGAGGGTCGCTTTAAACCAGTTCACCACCCGTTCAATAACCGGCTTCTGATACCAGCTGTCATCGCCGTGCTCCGCGCCCGCCAGCAACACGTAATCGGCCGGGTTGCCCTCCTTTTTCAGCGCGCGATAGAGCTGTTGACTTTGTACCGGTGAAACCAGGGTGTCGGCGCTGCCGTGCATAATTAAAAACGGCGGCTTTTTACCGCTGATATGGCCCATCGGGCTGGCCGCCAGGGCTTTTTGCGGATCGCTGTCAATCGTCGCTCCCGGCCAGTCGCGAAAGGCGCTACCGTGTACCAGCAGCGCTTCAGTGACCGCCGGCGACTGGTGCACTTTTTGAATCGCCTGCGGAAAACCTTCGCCGATATTCAACAGGTTCGAGATACCGTACAGCGTGGCGGCGGCCTGCACATCCGAGGATTGTGCCAGGTTATCGCCACGCTCGAACGTTTTGTCACCGTTGGTGAGCGCCAGCATCTGCGCCATATAGCCGCCTGCGGAATCCCCCAGCACGCCAATACGCGACGGGTCTATACCGTATTCCGCGGCATGTTCGCGCAGATAGCGAACGGCGGCTTTACCATCGATAACCGGGGCCGGAAAGGTGTCGGGAACCGTACGGTATTCCGCCGCCGCGACGACGAATCCCGCCGCCGCCAGCGCCATACGCATCTCGATAAACTTATTCCAGGCCGCGCTGGTGAAACCGCCGCCGGGGAAATAGATGATTGCCGGTTTCAGATCGCCGTTACGCGGTACCAGTAAAGACATATGCAGCTGACGAACGGCGACGGTGCTTTTTACCTGGCTATAAACGATATCGTTGAGCGCATCGATACGGCCCCGGGTTTTTTCCACGCGAATGACCTGAGCGCCTTCGGTATTGCCAGCAAGTTCGCCGGCGTTAACGCAGGAAGCCATGCCGGCAAGCAGCAGGCCGCCGGTGAGCAGGAGGGGGAGTTTTTTCATGATGTTCTATCCTGAGCAAAGCCTGCCGCGGCGGCAGGCGAAAAGATCCAATGCTCGAAGAGTGTATTAGCGAAAACGGGCGGTGAATAACGCTCTTTTTGCATGAAAACCATGCATTTTTTCGATTAATCAACGTCGCCGTTTTGCGGGCGCTACAGCACTTTCAACATCCTGACTTCGCAGTCAACGTGGCCGGTGCAGCCCAGCGGCTCAGCAATATGCTCGAAGCCGAGGTGCTCATATAAACCGACCGCTTCTTTCAGGAAGGCGGTGGTTTCCAGATAGCAGCGTTTGAATCCCTGCTCGCGGGCGTAATCAAGGGCCATCAGCGCCAGCTTTTTCGCCAGCCCCTGGCCGCGCGCGGAGGTCATAAAATACATTTTTTGTAGTTCGCAGATATCGGGCTCGCTGCAGGAGAGCGGTGCCACGCCGCCGCCGCCCACCACTTCACCATTCTGCTCAACGACCCAATAGGCGGAACCCGGCTGGCTATAAAGCTCATAGAGTTCATCCAGATTCGGATCGGCTACCGTATAGCCTTTGTCGGCGGTCAGACCATATTCAGCGGAGACCTGGCGGATAACAGCGGCAATCGCCGGATTATCATTAGCCGTGATGCGGCGCAGGGTTAGCGGTAGGGTTGCGCTCGTATTCATGTGAAGACTCATTGCAAAATAATGACGGATAATGTTGTTAATAACACTGCGGGAGGGGAGAGTGCAAGCGAGGATCTTTCACAGAAAACGCCCCTTATCCGAATGGATAAGGGGCGAGTGAATTACAGCGCGGCGATAATCGCCTGCTGCTCAATCAGCTTCGCTTTTGCTTCCGCGTAACCTTCCAGCTTCTCACGCTCTTTGGCGATCACCGCTTCCGGCGCGCGCGCCACAAAGCCTTCGTTGGAGAGTTTGCTTTCGATGCGGCCAATCTCGCCTTCGATTTTGGTCACCTCTTTAGCGAGGCGCGCCAGCTCATCTTCTTTATTGATGAGGCCAGCCATCGGGATCAGCAGCTCGGCGCCGTCGATAATTTTGGTCACGGAAACCGGACCTTTATCATCGGCAGGCAGCACGGTGATGCTCTCCAGACGCGCCAGATTCAGCAGGAAGCTGCGGTTGTCGTTCACGCGACGAATCGCGGCTTCGCTGCAGCCGCGCAGCAGCAGCTCCAGCGGCTTACCTGGGGCGATGTTCATTTCCGCACGGATGTTACGCACGGCGACGATCGCTTGCTTCAGCCATTCGGTATCGGCCAGCGCCGCTTCGTCAACCTGAGACGCATCGTACTGCGGGAACGGCTGCAGCATGATGGTATCGGCAGTGATACCGCAAATGACCTTCACGCGCTGCCAGATGGTCTCGGTGATGAACGGAATAATCGGATGCGCCAGGCGCAGCAGACCTTCCAGAACGGTCACCAGCGTGTGACGGGTGCCGCGCAGCTCAGACTCGGAACCGCCGTTCATTACCGGCTTGGTTAGCTCCAGATACCAGTCGCAGAACTGGTTCCAGGTGAACTCGTACAGAATGCCTGCGGCAATATCGAAGCGGAAGCCGTCCAGCGCTTCGCGGTAGGCTTTGATGGTTTGGTTGAATTCCGCCAGGATCCAGCGGTCCGCCAGCGACAGGGTCATCTCGCCGCCGTTAAAGCCGCAATCCTGATCTTCGGTATTCATCAGCACAAAGCGGCTGGCGTTCCACAGCTTGTTGCAGAAGTTACGGTAACCTTCCAGACGCTTCATATCCCAGTTGATATCGCGGCCGGTAGAGGCCAGCGCCGCCAGGGTAAAGCGCAGGGCGTCGGTACCGTGCGGCTCAATACCGTTCGGGAACTGCTTCTCGGTACGTTTGGCGATTTTTTCCGCCAGCTGCGGCTGCATCATGTTACCGGTGCGTTTTTCCAGCAGCTCCGGCAGGGAAATGCCGTCGACCATATCCAGCGGGTCGATAACGTTGCCCTTCGATTTGGACATCTTCTGGCCTTCGTCATCGCGGATCAAACCGGTCATATAGACGGTTTTAAACGGCACCTGCGGCTTGCCGTTTTCATCTTTGATGAAGTGCATGGTCATCATGATCATGCGGGCAATCCAGAAGAAGATGATGTCGAAGCCGGAAACCATCACGCTGGTCGGGTGGAACTGACGCAGGGCATCGGTGTTTTCCGGCCAGCCGAGGGTGGAGAAGGTCCACAGCGCGGAGGAGAACCAGGTATCGAGAACGTCTTCGTCCTGGCGCAGCGCCACGTCGGCGCCCAGGTTATTTTCCTGACGTACTTCGTCTTCGGTGCGGCCAACGTAGACGTTGCCGTCGTTGTCGTACCATGCCGGGATGCGGTGACCCCACCACAGCTGGCGGGAGATACACCAGTCCTGAATATCGCGCATCCAGGAGAAGTACATGTTTTCGTACTGCTTCGGCACGAACTGGATGTCGCCGTTCTCCACCGCTTCAACCGCCGGTTTAGCCAGCACGTCGGCGCGGACGTACCACTGGTCGGTCAGCATCGGCTCAATTACCACGCCGCCGCGGTCGCCGTACGGAACGGTCAGATCGTGCGGTTTAATCTCGTCCAGCAGGCCCAGGGCGTCGATAGCGGCAACCACCGCTTTACGCGCGGCAAAGCGCTCCAGCTTCTGGAACTCCGCCGGGATGGCGTTTGAGTAGACATCGGACTCGTTGCCTTTGGTGTCGTAAACTTCCGCGGTTTCGCGGATGTCGCCGTCAAAGGTCAGGATGTTGATCATCGGCAGCGCATGACGCTTGCCCACTTCATAGTCGTTAAAGTCGTGCGCCGGGGTGATCTTCACGCAGCCGGTGCCCTTTTCCATATCGGCGTGTTCATCGCCCACAATCGGAATGCGGCGGTCAACCAGCGGCAGGATCACGAATTTACCGATAAGGTCTTTATAGCGCGGATCTTCCGGGTTAACGGCCACGCCGGTATCGCCCAGCACCGTCTCCGGACGGGTGGTGGCGACGACCAGATAATCTTTACCGTCAGCGGTTTTCGCGCCGTCGGCCAGCGGATAGCGGATATGCCACATCGAGCCTTTAGACTCGCGGTTTTCCACTTCCAGATCGGAGATGGCGGTGCGCAGTTTCGGGTCCCAGTTGACCAGGCGCTTGCCGCGGTAGATCAGATCTTCTTTGTACAGGCGGACAAAGACTTCTTTTACGGCGTTGGACAGGCCTTCGTCCATGGTGAAGCGCTCGCGCTCCCAGTCCACGGAGTTGCCCAGGCGGCGCATCTGACGGGTAATGGTGCCGCCGGATTCCGCTTTCCACTGCCAGATTTTATCGATAAAGGCGTCGCGACCGTAGTCGTGGCGGGTTTTACCTTCTTCGGCGGCAATCTTACGCTCAACCACCATCTGGGTAGCGATACCCGCGTGGTCGGTACCGGCCTGCCACAGGGTGTTTTTACCCTGCATGCGCTGGTAGCGAATCATGGTATCCATGATGGTTTGCTGGAAGGCATGACCCATATGCAAACTGCCGGTGACGTTCGGCGGCGGGATCATGATGCAGAAACTTTCCTGGCTTTCGTCGCCATTGGGTTTGAAATAGCCCTGCTTTTCCCAGTGCTCGTAAAGCGGCTGTTCGATATCTTGGGGGTTGTATGTCTTTTCCATTATTTCCAGGTTGCCGTGTTCAGGTTGAAACCAGCCATGCGGTACGCTTTATAGCGTTCGCGCGCCAGTTGTTTCAAAGAATCTTCATAAGGGACGAAGTCTATCACTTCTGTGAAAGCGGTGGCAAAATCTGCAAAGTTTAGCCGCAGGCTAATCAGAATATCCCGCGGGCTGCTGTTGCGCTTTTGCGGCCAGGCGATCTCCACCGGCGCGCCGCCGCGCGGACCTTCTCCCGCCAGATTATGCGGAACGAAACTTTCCGCGGGTCGAGCCCAGAGCGCTTCGTCCAGACGAACGGCCTGCTGCTCATCTTCACAGGCGATGAGTACCCGCTTGCCGCTGCGCCAACGTTCTGCGGCAATGTCACACACCAGTTGTTCAACGGCGCTCAGGCCGTCTTGTTGCGTATCATTGTCCAGAAGATAGAACGTTGCGTTTTTCATATATGGGGCTTCTTGTGGTGACTTTAAATGCTTAAGCCGGGCGGCGCTACGCTGACCCGGCCTATAAACGGCATCTTTTCGTTGGCCCGGCAAGCGTAACGCCGCCGGGCATCAGACGGCAATTACTCTTCGCCGGTAAATCCGGCGCGGTTGAGCAGGAACTGCGACAGCATCGCCACCGGACGACCGGTCGCGCCTTTGGCTTTTCCGGAACGCCACGCGGTACCGGCGATATCCAGGTGCGCCCAGTTGTACTTGCGGGTAAAGCGCGCCAGGAAGCAGCCCGCGGTAATCGCCCCGCCGGGACGGCCGCCGATATTGGCCATATCCGCAAAGTTAGACTCCAGCTGCTCCTGGAACTCGTCGCCGAGCGGCAGACGCCATGCGCGATCGCCCGCCAGTTCGGACGCACCGATCAGCTCGTGGGCCAGCGGGTTGTGGTTCGACATCAGACCGGTGATGTGATGGCCCAGCGCAATCACGCAGGCGCCGGTCAGCGTGGCCACGTCGATAACGGTTTCCGGCTCGAAGCGCTCAACGTAGGTCAGCACATCGCACAGCACCAGACGCCCTTCGGCATCGGTGTTCAGCACTTCCACCGTTTGCCCGGACATCGTGGTCAACACGTCGCCTGGACGATAGGCGCGGCCGCCCGGCATGTTTTCACATCCGGCCAGCACGCCGACAACGTTCAGCGGTAGCTGAAGTTCGGCAACCATACGCATCACGCCGTACACCGCCGCCGCGCCGCACATGTCGTATTTCATCTCGTCCATGCCTTCGGAAGGCTTGATGGAGATGCCGCCGGAGTCAAAGGTCAGACCTTTACCCACCAGCACGATAGGGCGCGCGTCTTCCGCCGGGTTGCCTTTATATTCAATAACCGACATCAGCGATTCATTTTGCGAACCGTTGCCGACCGCCAGATAGGAGTTCATTCCCAGCTCTTTCATCTGCTGTTCGCCGATAACGCGAGTAATGACGTTCTTACTGTAGGTATCGGCCAGCTGGCGCGCCTGAGAGGCCAGATAGGCGGCGTTACAGATGTTTGGCGGCATATTGCCGAGATCTTTCGCCGCTTTGATGCCGGCAGCAATCGCCAGACCGTGCTGAATAGCGCGTTCGCCGCTGGTCAGCTCGCGACGGGTTGGGACGTTGAAGACCATTTTACGCAGCGGGCGACGCGGCTCGCTTTTGTTGGTTTTCAACTGGTCAAAGCTGTACAGCGTCTCTTTGGCGGTCTCGACCGCCTGACGCACTTTCCAGTAGTTATTGCGGCCTTTGACGTGCAGCTCGGTCAGGAAGCAGACGGCTTCCATTGAGCCGGTATCATTCAGCGTATTGATTGTTTTCTGAATGACCTGCTTGTACTGACGTTCATCCAGCTCGCGCTCTTTGCCGCAACCAATAAGCAGAATGCGCTCTGACAGAATGTTCGGCACATGGTGCAGCAATAAAGTCTGGCCAGGTTTGCCTTCCAGCTCGCCGCGACGCAGCAGGGCGCTGATATAACCGTCGCTAATTTTATCAAGCTGTTCGGCGATGGGGGAGAGGCGACGTGGTTCAAAGACGCCGACCACGATACAGGCGCTCCGCTGCTTCTCCGGGCTACCGCTTTTTACACTGAACTCCATGCACTATGCTCCTGAATCTTAAAGACAACAGTGGTGGCTACAGATATACTCGTCGTCTTTCAAGTTGCAGATGCGTTGGCTGCGCCTGCTCACCCCTGTCACTTACCTGATGTAAGCTCCGGGGCTTCACAGTCCTGCCGCCTGCCTGCAACTCGAAATCCATAGAGTATAGAAATTGAAAGCTTTCGTAACTCATGTCCGCTGTTGTGGTGACTTCGTGTTAATCTTAACGTTATTACGGCCTTGGTTCGTCAGAAAAGATCCTGATACGCAGAACCAGCGAGTCATTTAATCTTAGCGATGTTTTCGACGACCAAAGAGAATAAATGACGTTTAAGCCATGAAACAAGCAATTTTCCTGCAATAAAACGGGTTTTTACGGGCGTATTTATAGTGATAATCATAAGATATCTGGTTCGTGAGACGCTGAAAAGCCAGTTGGCGATCCTATTCATCCTGCTGCTCATTTTCTTTTGTCAGAAACTGGTCAGGATCCTCGGCGCGGCTGTTGATGGCGATATCCCGACAAATCTGGTGCTCTCGCTGTTAGGGCTGGGCGTACCTGAAATGGCGCAGCTTATTCTGCCCCTGAGTTTATTCCTCGGGCTGCTGATGACGCTGGGCAAACTGTATACCGAAAGCGAAATTACGGTGATGCACGCCTGCGGCCTGAGTAAAGCCGTACTGGTGAAAGCCGCCATGATCCTGGCGCTCTTTACGGGCGTCGTCGCGGCGGTCAACGTGATGTGGGCCGGCCCCTGGTCTTCTCGTCACCAGGATGAAGTGCTGGCGGAGGCGAAAGCGAACCCCGGCATGGCGGCGCTGGCTCAGGGCCAGTTCCAGCAGGCCAGCGACGGCAGCGCGGTGCTGTTTATTGAGAACGTCAACGGCAACCGCTTCAGCGACGTTTTCCTTGCTCAGCTGCGGCCGCGAGGCAACGCGCGCCCGTCGGTGGTGGTCGCGGATACCGGCGAGCTCTCGCTGCGTAAAGACGGCTCGCAGGTGGTGACCATGAATCAGGGCACCCGCTTTGAAGGCACCGCGATGCTGCGCGACTTCCGCATTACCGACTTCAAAAACTATCAGGCGATAGTCGGCCATCAGGCGGTGGCTTCCGACCCGAACGATACCGAGCAGATGGATATGCGCACCCTGTGGCATACCGATACCGATCGCGCCCGGGCGGAGCTGCACTGGCGCTTCACGCTGGTGGCAACGGTGTTCATCATGGCCCTGATGGTGGTGCCGCTCAGCGTGGTGAACCCGCGCCAGGGCCGCGTGCTGTCGATGCTGCCGGCGATGCTGCTCTATCTGGTGTTCTTCCTGCTGCAAACGTCGATTAAATCGAGCGGCGGTAAAGGTAAAATGGATCCGATGGTCTGGATGTGGGCGGTAAACCTGCTCTATTTCGCGTTGGCCGTGCTGTTGAACCTGTGGGATACGGTGCCGATGCGCCGCTTCCGTGCCCGTTTTAACAAAGGAGCGGCGTGATGCAGGCGTTTGGGGTACTTGACCGTTATATCGGTAAGACGATTTTCAATACCATCATGATGACCCTGTTCATGCTGGTTTCCCTCTCGGGCATCATCAAGTTTGTCGACCAGCTGAAAAAGGCCGGGCAGGGCAACTATGATGCGCTGGGGGCCGGAATCTACACGATTCTCAGCGTGCCGAAAGATATCCAAATCTTCTTCCCGATGGCGGCGCTGCTCGGCGCGCTGCTGGGGCTGGGGATGCTGGCGCAGCGCAGCGAACTGGTGGTGATGCAGGCTTCCGGCTTTACCCGTCTGCAGGTGGCGCTGTCGGTGATGAAAACCGCGATTCCGCTGGTGCTGCTGACCATGGCGATGGGCGAGTGGGTTGCCCCGCAGGGCGAGCAGATGGCGCGTAACTATCGTGCTCAGCAGATGTACGGCGGTTCGCTGCTTTCCACTCAGCAGGGGCTATGGGCGAAAGACGGCCATAACTTTGTGTATATCGAGCGGGTAAAAGGCAACGATGAGCTGGGCGGGGTGAGCATTTACGCCTTTAACGACCAGCGCCGCTTACAGTCCGTTCGCTATGCCGCTTCGGCAAAGTTCGACACCGAGAATAAGCTCTGGCGGCTGTCGCAGGTGGATGAATCCAACCTGACTGACCCGAAACAGGTCACCGGAACGCAGACGGTCAGCGGGACCTGGAAGACCAACCTGACGCCGGATAAGCTCGGCGTGGTGGCGCTGGACCCGGACGCGCTGTCCATCAGCGGCCTGCACAACTATGTTACCTATCTGAAGTCCAGCGGTCAGGATCCGGGCCGCTATCAGCTCAATATGTGGAGCAAAATCTTCCAGCCGCTGTCGGTGGCGGTGATGATGCTGATGGCGCTGTCGTTTATCTTCGGCCCGCTGCGTAGCGTACCGATGGGCGTCAGAGTGGTGACCGGGATCAGCTTCGGCTTTATCTTCTACGTGCTGGACCAGATTTTCGGCCCGCTCACCCTGGTGTACGGCATTCCGCCGATTATCGGCGCGCTGTTGCCGAGCGCCAGCTTCTTCTTGCTGAGCCTCTGGCTGATGATGCGTAAAACCTGACGTCACGCGCCCCCTTCCTGAAGTCAGAAAGGGGGCTTTTTTTAGCGTTTCCGCCCGCCAAGTAAGCTTCCCAGCATTCCCCTGACTATCTGGTTGGTGACCTGACGCACCGCGCTCCTGGCCGCCGTTTGCACAATGCCGTCGCGTTTGCCGCCGCGCGGCCCGGTGGTGCCGAACAGAATGTCTTTGAGCCCGCCGAGCAGACCGTCGTCATCGCCGTTTTGCTGGCCTTTTGCGGGCGGTGATTGCTGCTGCTCCGTTGTGCTCTGAACGCCCTGTTGCAGCATTTCAAAGGCCGATTCACGGTCGATCTCTTCTTCATATTTTCCGTACAGCGCCGAGTGGTTAAGCAGCCCGTTACGTTCGTCATCGGTGACCGGCCCCATACGCGAGCAGGGGGCGATAACCATCGCGCGTTCCACTATCGAAGGGCTGCCTTTCTCATCAAGAAAGGAGATCAGCGCCTCGCCGGTGCCCAGCTCCTGGATCGCCTGTTCGGTACTGAACGCGGGATTCGCGCGCATGGTCTGCGCGGCGGTTTTTACCGCTTTTTGGTCTTTCGGCGTGAAGGCGCGCAGGGCGTGCTGCACGCGATTACCCAACTGACCGAGAACCGCATCGGGAATGTCCGCCGGGTTTTGTGAAACAAAATAGACCCCGACGGCTTTAGAACGAATCAGGCGAATGACCTGCTCGATTTTATCCAGCAGCACCTGCGGCGCATCGTTAAACAGCAGATGCGCTTCATCAAAGAAAAAGACCAGCTTTGGCTTCTCCTGGTCACCGGCCTCCGGCAGGCGTTCGTAAAGCTCGGAGAGCATCCACAGCAAGCTGGCGGCGTACAGCTTCGGCATCTGGTAAAGCTTTTCGGCGCTCAGGATATTAATCACTCCTTTACCCTCAGCGTCGACGCGCATCCAGTCCTGGATATCGAGCATAGGTTCGCCGAAAAAGTGCTCCGCGCCCTGCTGCTCCAGGGTTAATAATCCGCGCTGAATCGCCCCAACGGAGGCGCTGCTGATGTTGCCGTACTGGTTCTGAAACGCTTTGGCGTTGTCGCCAATGTATTGGGTTATGGCGCGCAGGTCTTTAAAGTCGAGCAGCAGCAGCCCGCGATCGTCGGCGATACGGAAGATGATATTCAGCACCCCAGACTGAACCTCATTGAGGTTGAGCAGGCGAGCCAGCAGCAGCGGCCCGAGATCGGAAACCGTGGCGCGAACCGGGTGGCCTTTTTCGCCAAAAATATCCCATAGCACCACCGGATTGGCGTGCGGCTGCCAGTCCGTTGCGCCGATTTTTTCCAGACGCGCCTGCAGCTTTTCCGAACTTTGTCCCGACTCGGCGATACCGGTGAGGTCGCCTTTCACATCGGCCATAAATACCGGAACGCCGATTTCCGAGAAAGACTCCGCCAGCTTTTGCAGAGTGACGGTTTTACCGGTCCCCGTGGCGCCGGTAATCAAGCCGTGGCGGTTGGCCATAGCGGGCAGTAAATGCAGCTGTTTATCCAGCGTGCGTGCAATCAGCAGAGGTGAGCTCATGAGCGATTTCTCCATTTATCCTGCTGCGAGTATAGGCAACCTGATAGCAAAAGGAGGGAAATCACGCACACCTTCGCTTATTCACGTCAGGCGCAGTGGCGCTGAATTAACGCGATGCTCTGTTCGATTTCGCGGCGGATATCGTCTTCGCTCCAGTTTGCCAATTCCGGCGCGAAGGGTTCGAACGCATACACGCCCTGATAGCCGCGCGCCTCCAGGTTTTTGACCTGCTCGCAGCTTTGCAGCTGGTCTTTTGCGGTCAGCATGATGCGCTCATTGTCGGTAAGGGCTTCGCGCGGGCGGGAATCCTCTACGCCGGAAAGATGGACCAGACCGATTTCGCCGATATCCACCTGGTTAAACTCCTGCTCCGCCTGCGGATAAAGATGATGATGGAAGGTATCTATCAGCAGCTTAAACGGCACCCGCGCGTCGTGGATCAGCGTTTGCGCCTGCGCCGAGGAGCGGAGCGAGCTCTGCGGGAAACCGAGCGGCTCCACCAGCCCCTGAATACCGTAGAAGGCGAATAGCGGCGCCAGGTCACGCAGGGCGTTAAGGGTTTCGCTCGCCGGAACCTCGGTACCATCGTTCAGCGGGCACAGCACCAGCGATTTGGCGCCAACGGCTTTGGCTTCTTTCAGCAATGACTCCGTCAGGCTACGAACCTCTGCGGTGCGGCAGTTGAAGGGGTAGACCGCATTGATAGTGAGGATCTCAATATGGTAGCGGTCAGCCAGCTCTCGCACCTGCTGGTGGCTCAGGTCGTCGGTTACTTTTCCGCTGGGGAGGTCGTTACGTAGCTCGACTTTGTTCAACCCCAGGCTGTTCACCAGCCGGAAAAAGGCCTCAATGCTGAGTGACGGGGCGATCTTGCGGTTGATGCAGAAACGTTGCGATGCAATAGCCATTTTGACTCTCCAGAAATGTAGGGATCGGATTCGTTCGAATACCTCATAGTCAAAACATTTATTCCAAAATTAGCAATGTATGAAATGGTGATTTTTTGAGCCGACTCGCAAAATATTTTTCTGCTGCGTTTTAAAGAGCACGGGTTGCAGGTGGCGCTAAATCTCAACTCTTTTTATCGTGCTTTAGTCCGCAAGCCGGCAATTTCTTACACGAAATTGCGACCATCATCACCAAAATAGAATTTCACTAGCTATCAATATTGAAATATTAATTTCATTTTACTACGGTTACAGCACAGCAGATCCAGTAATGGGCCGTACTGCGTTGGCCCCCGATACCCCATACAGATGAGGCGAGAGCATGACTATCACAGGAAACTTTATTGGCGGGAAAACCGTTACCAGCGGCAGCAGCAAAACAATGCCGGTTTTCGACCCCGCGACGGGCAAAGTGGTCCGCGAAGTCACGTTATCGACCGCGCAGGAAGTCTCTGACACCATTCAGGTGGCGCGTGATGCTTTTGAAAGCTGGTCGCGCACCACGCCGCTGCGCCGCGCCCGCGTGATGTTCAATTTTAAAATGTTACTGGAACAGCACGCTGAAGAGCTGGCGGGGATTATCGTCAGCGAACACGGTAAAGTGTTTTCCGACGCGATGGGGGAGCTGACGCGTGGCATGGAAGTCGTTGAGTTTGCCTGCGGTATTCCGCACCTGATCAAAGGGGAGTTCTCATCGGATGTCGGCACCGGCGTTGATAGCTATTCTCTGATGCAGCCGCTGGGCGTGGTAGCGGGCATTACGCCGTTCAACTTCCCGGCGATGGTACCGATGTGGATGTTCCCGCTGGCGCTGGCCTGCGGCAACAGCTTTGTCCTGAAGCCGCCAGCGCTGGCGCCTACTGCCGCGGTGCGTCTGGCGGAATTGCTGAAAGAAGCGGGTCTGCCGGATGGCGTCTTTAACGTCGTGCACTGCAGCAACGAAGATGCCGAGCAGCTATACCGGGACCCGCGGATCGCGGCGGTAAGCTTTGTCGGATCTTCCGGCGTGGCGGAGCATATTTATAAAACCGCCAGCGCTTATGGCAAGCGGGTACAGGCGTTTGGCGCGGCGAAAAACCACGCGATTGTGATGCCGGATGCCGATCTTGATGCCACCGTGAATGCCATTATGGGCGGCGCGTTCGGCTCGGCGGGCGAGCGCTGCATGGCGCTGCCGGTGGTGGTCGCCGTGGGTGATGAAACGGCGGATAAACTGATTGCGCGCCTGAAGCCGCTGGTGGAATCCCTGAAGGTTGGGCCGGGCTGTATGCGCGGAAAAGAAGAGAACGAAATGGGGCCGGTCGTCTCCGATACCCATCAGAAAAAAGTGCTGGGATATATTGATAAAGGGGTCAGCGAGGGGGCGACGCTGGTGGTTGACGGACGCAAGCCGCAGGTGCGCGGGTTTGAAGAGGGATACTACGTCGGCGGAACGCTGTTCGACAACGTCACGCCGGAGATGACTATCTGGCGCGAAGAGATTTTTGGCCCGGTGCTGGGGATTGTTCGCGTGGCGGATTACCACAGCGCGCTGGAGCTGGTGAACAGCCATGAGTTCGGCAACGGTAGCGCCGTCTTTACCAGCAACGGCCACACCGCGCGTGAATTTGTCCATGATGTCCAGGCCGGAATGGTTGGGGTCAACGTACCGGTACCCGTTCCCATGGCCTTCCATAGCTTTGGCGGCTGGAAACGCTCCGTATTCGGCGCACTGAACGTCCATGGCCCGGACGGCGTGCGCTTCTATACGCGTATGAAAACCGCCACCGTCCGCTGGCCGCAGGGTCAGCAAACCGTATCTGAATTCAGTATGCCGACGTTAGGCTAATCGGCGAAGGAGAGCGCCATGTCTTTACTGGCTAAAGCAAAAAAAGAAGGGCAGATTCAGCACATCACCCCGCAGAGCGCGGGGTGGAAGTACATTGGTTTTGATGTCTGGATGTTAAAGAAAGGGCAAACCGTCACCCTGGAAAGCGGCGATCGCGAACTGTGCCTGGTGCTGGTTGCCGGCCTGGCTTCGGTAAAAACCACGCAGGCGGATTTCCCGAACCTCGGCCAGCGTATGTCGCCGTTTGAGCGGACGCCGCCCTGGTCAGTCTACGTGCCGCCGCAGGATAAAGTCGAAGTGACGGCAGATTCTGACCTCGAGCTGGCCGTATGCAGCGCGCCGGGTAAAGGAACCTTCCCTGCACGGGTTATCTCCCCGCAGGACGTGGGCGTAGAGCATCGCGGTAAAGGGCGTAACCAGCGGCTGGTGCACAATATTCTGCCGGATAGCGCGCAGGCGGACTGCCTGCTGGTGGTGGAGGTTTACACTGACGAAGGGGCGACCAGCTCATGGCCGTCGCACAAGCACGATACGGCGCTGCCGGGACAGGAAACCCAGCTGGAAGAGACCTACTACCACCGTTTCGATCCGCCGCAGGGTTTTGCCTTCCAGCGCGTCTACACCGATGACCGCAGCCTTGATGCCTGTATGGCTCCCTACAACCACGATGTGGTCATGGTGCCGCGCGGCTACCATCCGGTGGCGGCGATTGCCGGATATGACAGCTACTATCTGAACGTGATGGCCGGCCCGGATCGCAAATGGATGTTTACCTGGGAAGAGGATCACGCGTGGATCAATAGCCCTGATTATCCCCGCCACGATTAGCATCGGTTGAGGATAAAAAGGCCGGTTAGCCATGCTTACCGGCCTTTTTGATCCTGTTACCCGAATAAGATCGTCGTCGCAATTCTGCCACATCCCCGGCTCGCGCTGCGCTTAGCCGGGCTACTGGTTTACCGTCGTCTGCGGACAAGTAGCCCGGATAAGACGTGTACATCGCCATCCGGGAGTCATGAAAAACTTAAGCCAGCTGCACCCCGGCTCGCGCTGCGCTTAGCCGGGCTACGGGTTTACCGTCATCTGCGGACAAGTAGCCCGGATAAGACGTTTACGTCGCCATCCGGGAGGCATGAAAAATTTAAGCCAGCTGCACCCCGGCTCGCGCTGCGCTTAGCCGGGCTACGGGTTTACCGTCGTCTGCGGACAAGTAGCCCGGATAAGACGTTTACGTCGCCATCCGGGAATAATGAAAAGCTTAAGCCAGCTGCACCCCGGCTCGCGCTGCGCTTAGCCGGGCTACGGGTTTACCGTCGTCTGCGGACAAGTAGCCCGGGTAAGACGTTTATGTCGCCATCCGTAGGCATGAAAAATTTAAGCCAGCTGCACCCCGGCTCGCGCTGCGCTCAGCCGGGCTACGGGTTTATCGTCGTCTGCGGACAAGTAGCCCGGATAAGACGTTTACGTCGCCATCCGGGAGGCATGAAAAATTTAAGCCAGCTGCTTCGTCTCTGCATCTTTGCTGCTGTTCAGCGCCAGCGAGACCGCCAGCGTCTGGGCCAGGCACAGCGAGGCCACCTGCGAGCGGAAACCATCAACCTGCGCCTCGCGCACCACAAAGCAGACGTCGCTGAAGGCCGCCAGCGGGCTGACCTGGCTGTCGGTAATCGCTATCTGTCGTGCTTTACGCTGCGCGCCGAGCTCCACCAGTTCAACCACTTCCCGAGCATACGGAGAGAAGCTCACCGCCACCACGACATCTTTCGGCCCGACCAGGCTCAGCTGCTCGGTAAACATGCCGCCCAGACCGTCAATCAGGAACGCTTTACGGTCCAGATGGCGCAGGGCGTAGGTCAGATAGGAGGCGACACTAAAGGAGCGGCGCAGGCCAATAACGTAGATATTCTCCGCTTCCGCCAGCAGCGCGACCGCGCGCTGCAGATCGTCGCCGGAGGTCTGCATCGCCAGCTGCTGCAGCGCCTGGGTATTGACCATGGTGAACATATTCAGGATTTCGGTCGGCGTTTCCGGCGGGGTTGCGTCATCCGTCGTGGTCTGGCGGAACAGACGCGCGCGCTCGGTATAGTTAGCCGTCTCTTCCATCAGATGCTGCTTGAACATCTGCTTCATTTCGTTGAAGCCGCTAAAACCAAAGGCGTTAGCGAAGCGGATCAGCGTGGAAGGGGGGACGTCAGCTTGTTGCGCGATAGAGGCCACGGTGTCGAAAGCCACGCTATTGCTGTTATCGAGAATATAGCGGGCTACCTGTTTCAGGCGTTTGCTTAACGTGTCGTAGCGACGCCTGATTTCATCCTGCAAGATGGTAAGTTGGGTCGGATTATTGGCCATAGATTGCGCTCTGAGAAAATGAAAGGAATATAATTTCCAGTGTATCAAATGAAGCGAATTTTTCATTTACTACGATGAAATACGCGATTCATTTCACGAAGATCCAGAAAAAAGCCCGCATCTTCTGAAGAGGATGCGGGCCTGGGCGGAATCAGCCGCGGGCTTCTCGCCAGTAGCCGATGAGCGTGAGGTAGTTGCGTTTCACTTCGTTAATCAGCGCCTCGTCGCTGAGCTCTCCCTGCATCCAGCGCCGTGAAGGCTGGCCAAAAATGGTGCGTCCTACGGCAAAACCTTTGATCATCGGATGCTTCGCCGCTTCGGCAAAACCGGCGCGCAGACGGTCCGAAGGAGCGTCCAGGCCGAGGATTAAGATCCCGCGGCACCAGCTATCTTCGCGCGCGATCAGTTTGCCAATCCTTTCCCATTCCGCGCTCGACAGCGGCGGCAGCTTCCACCAGTCCGGCTGAATGCCCAGCTGATAGAAGTGCTCCAGCATGTCGTGGTAGTGGCGTTCATCTTTATCCGGGCCGTTTTCCGGCAGGATGATTTCCAGCAGCAGCTCATGCCCGGACTTGTTGCACGCCTGCCAGACCTCCAGCAGCAGCGCATCCTGTTCGGCGCGCAGCTCGGCCGGATCGGCCGGATGATAGAAGACCAGGCATTTCACCACGTGCTCCAGCGGCCAGTCGATCAGTTGGGAACCGATGTTGCCGTGTTCCAGACGCAGCGGGCGCGAGCTCGGCATTTCAATCGGTCGACCAATCCACCAGCCCTTGCCGGTGATAGCATTGAGCGAGCGCTGGCCGTAGGTGCCATCGGCGAGGATGCCGCTGCGACCGTCAAGACCGGCTTCGTCTGCGGCGGCTTCCGCGGCCGCCAGCAGCAGCAGCTTCAGCTGCGGAATGCAGGATTCATCACGCCCGGTTTCCAGCGCCAGATCTGCCAGCTGTTTACGGTGGTCAAAGGCGAAAATGCACAGCTCCGGCCATGCCTGGCGGCGGCTGGTGACGCGATGGAGATGGTTGAGACGATCGTCGATATCCGGACGCGGCACCGATTCTGCCCGCGACAGATAGTCGTCAAGCTCGGCTTTGGTCGGCATTGCGGGCGCGCAGCCGTGGCGTGAAACCACCAGCGCGCCGCAGGCGTTAGCGTAGCGGCAGGCCTGCTCCCAGCCTTCATCGTTAAGCCAGCCGCGCAGCAGCCCGGACATAAAGGCATCGCCCGCGCCCAGGACGTTAAGCACGTCTACGCGTACGCCCTGCTGCAGCGGCACGCTATCCCAGCTGTCGGGAATAGCGCCTTCCAGCACCACGCAGCCCATCGGACCGCGCTTGCAAACCAGCGTCGCTTTCGTGGCGTTACGCACGTTTTTCAGCGCGGTCAGGGTATCAGTGCTGCCGCCGGCAATATGAAACTCCTCTTCTGTCCCCACCACTAAATCGAACAGATGCAGGACTTCCTGCAGCTGGCTGGTCACCTGGCCGGATTCAATGAAACGCGTTTCACCGTCGCCTAAAGACGTTAACCCCCAAAGCACCGGACGATAGTCGATATCCAGCGCGGTACGCAGGCCGTGACGGCGGGCGTACTCCAGCGCCTTCAGCACCGCTTCGCGCGTGTTGGCGTGCGAAAGGTGGGTGCCGGTTACCGCCAGCGCCCGGGAAGAGGCGATGTACTCTTCCTTAATATCTTCTGGCGAAAGGGCCATATCGGCGCAGTTATCGCGGTAAAAAATCAGCGGAAACGTCTCCTGATCTTTAATCCCCAGCATCACTAACGCCGTCAGGCGCTGCTTATCGGTGATCAGATATTCGGTATCGACGCCGGCGCGGCTCAGGGTTTCGCGTAGAAAACGACCATTATGCTCATCGCCCACGCGAGCGAGCATTGCCGATTTTAATCCTTGAATGGCGGTGCCGAAGGCGACGTTGCCGGAAGAGCCACCCAGGTATTTAGAAAAACTGGCGACATCTTCCAGCCTCGCGCCAATCTGCTGGGCATAGAGATCGACTGCCACCCGGCCAATACAGATGACGTCGAGTCGCTTTACTGCTGCATTCATAGCTAGGGTTTCCTTTTGCATTTCTGCTGTACGGAAGAGTCGGGATACCGACAGCGTCTCCGAAAACAGCCTGAGGGTTATTGGTTATCTCTAGTTTGAGAAATAAATATTTCATTTGCAAACTAGATCGAAATTAAAAAACCAAAAATGTGAGGGATATACCACTATGCCGCGCTGAGCCTCATTCTGCCTCGGATCCTGGGCTGCGGCTGAAAGTTGAACCAGAGCCCGTTTAGATGCGGTCTTTACCTATGATTTTTAAGGGGATATTAAGAGGTGGGCCGCGTAATTTGCGCGTTATCCCGTATACAGGATGCGAATGAAACGGGTGAAATGCATAGAGAGTTTGATCGCTCTCGCAAAATGAAATATTTTTTCTGTATTTTTATTTAATGAAAAAAATGTTTGCCTATAATCCAGAAGTATTCCAGTGACGTTAACGATTTCCCTGACTCATCGCTGTATCGCTGGGCAGGGCAAAACGCGAACCCACACGCAAATACTGAACAATAAGGATTGGGCAACATGGGCAAACTGAGACTGACAATGGCGCAGGCGCTGGTGAAGTTCCTGGATAACCAGTACCTGGAAGTCGATGGCGAAGAGCATAAGTTCGTCAAAGGCATCTTTGCTATCTTTGGCCACGGCAACGTGCTGGGAATGGGTCAGGCCCTTGAACAAGATAGCGGTGAAATGCGGGTCTATCAGGGGCGTAACGAGCAAGGGATGGCGCATGTCGCCACCGGTTTTGCCAGACAGTCCCTGCGTCGTCAGATTATTGCCTGCACCTCCTCCATTGGCCCCGGCGCGGCGAACATGATTACCGCTGCCGCCACCGCGACCGCCAACCGCATCCCGCTGCTGCTGCTGCCGGGGGATGTGTTTGCGACCCGCCAGCCTGACCCGGTGCTGCAGCAAATCGAACAGAGCCACGATCTCAGCATTACCACTAACGACGCGTTTCGCGCGGTGAGTAAATACTGGGATCGTATCACCCGTCCGGAACAGCTGATGAGCGCCTGTATCAACGCCATGCGCGTATTGACCGACCCGGCGGAAACCGGTGCGGTCACGCTCTGTCTGCCGCAGGATGTCCAGGGCGAAGCCTGGGATTATCCGGAATCCTTCTTTACCCGCCGGGTACACCGCCTTGACCGCCGCCCGGCCAGCGCCGCGCAGCTGGCGGATGCCGTGGCGGCGATTAAAGCCAGCCGTAAGCCGCTGATCGTCTGCGGCGGAGGGGTGAAATACTCCGGCGCCGGCGAGGCGTTGACCCGTTTTGCCGAGCGCTACGGCGTGCCGTTTGCCGAAACCCAGGCGGGTAAAGGCAGCGTTGTCTCTTCGCATCCGTATAACGTGGGCGGCGTCGGCGAAACCGGCTGCCTGGCGGCGAACCTGCTGGCGAAAGAGGCGGATCTGGTCATCGGTCTCGGCACGCGTTTCAGCGATTTCACCACCTCGTCAAAATGGATTTTCCAGCACCCGGGCGTGCGCTTCCTCAATATTAACGTCAGCAACTTCGACGCCTGGAAGCTGGATGGCATCCCGATGCTGGCGGATGCTCGCGAAGCCCTCACCGCCCTGGACGACGCCCTGTCCGGCGAATCCTGGCAGGCTGGCTGGGGCGAGCAAATTGAAAGCGTACAGAGCCGCCAGCTGAAAGAGACCCAGCGCGTTTACCAGGCGGTGTGGCAGGAAACCGCTTTCGTCCCGGAAATCGACGACCATCTGGATCGGGAATCGGTGTATCGCGAATTTCGTCAGATAACCGACTCTACCCTGACGCAAAGCAGCGTCCTTGGCGTACTCAACGAAACGCTGCCGGCGGATGCGGTGATTGTGGCGGCGGCGGGTAGCCTGCCGGGAGACCTGCAGCGCGTCTGGCGCAACCGGGCCACCAACACCTATCACGTGGAATACGGCTACTCCTGCATGGGGTACGAAGTCAGCGCCGCGCTGGGCGTGAAGTTAGCCCAACCGCAAAGCGAGGTCTATTCGCTGGTCGGCGACGGCTCGTTCATGATGCTGCACTCCGAGCTGGTGACCTCCCTGCAGGAGCGCGCGAAGATCAACATCGTGCTGCTCGACAACATGGCCAACGGCTGCATTAACAACCTGCAGATGGAGCACGGTATGGACAGCTTCGGCACCGAGTTCCGCTTCCGCTGCGCCGAATCGGGCCAGCTGCAGGGCGGCCTGGTGCCGGTAGATTTCGCCACCGTCGCTGCCGGCTACGGCTGCAAAACCTGGCGCGTCACGACGCTAGAAGAACTACGCCACGCGCTGGACGCCGCACGCCGCGAAACCGTCAGCACCCTGATAGACATTAAAGTGCTGCCGAAAACCATGGTGCACAAATACGGCAGCTGGTGGAACGTCGGCGTCGCGCAGTCTGCGCTCTCCGAGCGGATCCGCAAGGTGGCGCAAATGATCAATGAAAAACGCGCTCAGGCGCGGGATTACTAAAACAGAACACAAACCCTGAACCCTACAAATCTCGGGAGAAAACCAACTATGTCACTCAAATTAGGTGTCATCGGTGCCGGCGCTATCGGTAAAGAGCATATCCGTCGTTGCACTCAGGTACTGCAGGGAGCCACGGTAGTGGCGGTTTCGGATATCAACGAAGAGAACGCCCGCGCCGCGGTTGCGCTGCCGGGCGTGCATGCCGAAGTGTACGCCGACGGTCATGACGTGATTAAGGCCAGCGATGTGGACGCTATTCTGGTCACCTCATGGGACCCCACCCACGAAGAGTACACCCTGGCCGCCATCGCTGCCGGGAAGCCGGTGTTCTGCGAGAAGCCGCTGGCGATGAGCGCGGAAGGCTGCCGCCGCATCGTTGATGCGGAAATGAAGGCCGGTCGCCGCCTGGTGCAGGTTGGATTTATGCGCCCTTACGACGAAGGCTATCTGGCGCTGAAAAAAGTGATCGATGACGGCGATATCGGCGCGCCGCTGATGCTGCGCTGCGCGCACCGCAACCAGTCGGTGGGTGAGGATTACATCACCAACATGGCGATCACCAACACCCTGATTCACGAACTGGACGTTCTGCGCTGGCTGCTGAATGACGACTATGTTTCCGTGCAGGTGCGCTTCCCGCGCTCCACGTCCCACACCCACGCGCGCCTGAAAGACCCGCAGATCGTGTCGTTTGAAACCAAAAAAGGCACGCTGATCGACGTGGAAGTCTTCGTGAACTGCCAGTACGGCTACGACATCCAGTGTGAAGTGGTAGGGGAAACCGGGATTGCCCGCCTGCCTGAGCCGTCGGCTGTGCAGATGCGCAAAGCCGCTAACCTGTCGACCGCTATCCTGACCGACTGGAAGGATCGCTTTATCAAAGCGTATGACGTTGAACTACAGGCCTTTATCAATGATGTTCAGGCCGGCCAGCTGCACGGCCCATCGGCGTGGGATGGCTACGCGGCGTCCGTTGCTGCCGACGCCTGTATCAAAGCCCAGGAAACCAGCGAGCCGGTTGAGGTGACGCTGCCGGAATGCCCGGCATTCTACAAACGTTAATCCCGCTTTGCTGACGGAACTTCTTTGCACAGGTAACGACGATGAAAATTGCTTTTGACGTTGATGTCATTAAAGACCTCGGGGTAACCCGAATGGTCCATCAGGTGGCGGAGTGGGGCTACAAGTACATTGAGCAATCGCCGCACCCGCAGATCAACCCGTTCTACAAGCACCCGCGCGCCAGCCGGGAAATTATGGCTGAGTACAAGCAGGCGCTGCGCGATACCGGCGTGGAGCTCTCCTCGTTTATCTGCGTCTACCGCTGGTCCGGTCCGGATGAGCTGCGCCGTCAGGCGGCAGTGAAAAACTGGAAACGGCTGATCGAAATCGCGGTTGAAATGGGTGTTCAGGTGATCAACACCGAGTTCTCCGGCGATCCTAACCAGCCGGAGATTTGCGATGAGATGTTCTATCGCTCCATGGAAGAGCTGCTGCCGATTTTTGAGCGCGAAGGCATCCGCGTTGAAATTCAGGCACATCCGTGGGACTTCTGCGAAGAGAACAACGAAACCGTCGATATCGTGAAGTCGTTCCGCAGCGATAACGTTAAGTACGTTTACAGCGTCCCGCATACCTTTTTCTATGACAAAGGCGTGGGCGACGTTGAGAAGATGCTGCGCTACGCGGGAAGCGATCTCTCCCATGTGCTGATCGCGGATACCCGCAACCATACAAAACACTGCCGCTATATCGTTAACCCACCGGGCGTAGATGCCGTCGTTCACCAGCACGTGGGCGTCGGAGAAGGGGATGTTGATTTCGACGCGCTGTTCCGCACCCTGCGCGATATGAAATTTGCCGAGCAGACCTTCAAGGTCGGCGGTGAGCCGATTGTGGCCACCTCGCTGTTCGGCTACCCGGAAAAGATGAAATACCAGGCAGTGGAAACCCGTGAACTCATCGAACGTGAATTGCTGCGCCGGTAAGGCGCAGCGGCAGGAGCCCCCTACTATGAACAAAGATAACGTAAAACTGGCTATCGCCCCGATTGGCTGGACTAACGACGATATGCCGGAGCTGGGCAGCGAGAATACTTTCCAGCAAATCGTCAGCGAAATGGCGCTGGCGGGCTTTACCGGCAGCGAAGTCGGCAGCAAATATCCACGCGATCCGGCGGTTCTCAAGCCGATGCTGGATATCCGCGGCATTCAGATTTGCAACGCCTGGTTCAGCACCTTTTTTGCTAACGGCCAGCGGGAAAAGACCATTGATGAATTCGTTAACCACATGAATTTCCTGCATGCTATGGGCGCGAAAGTGATCGGCTGCTCTGAGCAGAGCGGCAGCATCCAGGGGCTGGAAAAGCCCATCCTGGAGAATGCGAAACCGTGCTTTAGCGAAGAAGAGTGGCAGCGGGTGGCGGAAGGCTATAACACCCTCGGTCGTCTGGCGGCGGAAAAGGGCATGCAGGTTTGTCTGCACCACCATATGGGCACCGGTATCCAGACGACGGCAGAGATCGACAAGTTTATGTCGCTGGTGGATGACAAAGTCTTCCTGCTCTACGACACCGGACACGCCTGGTATTCCGAAGGCGGCGAAGAGCCGATGCTGGCGATTCTGAAAAAATATCTGCCGCGCATTAACCACGTGCACCTGAAAGACGTGCGTCCGCCGGTGATCGAGCAGGTGCGTCGCGAAGGGCTCTCCTTCCTGGACGGCGTGAAGAAGGGGACCTTCACCGTGCCGGGCGACGGCGTCATTGATTTCCGTCCGGTGTTCAAGCTGCTGGACGAGCATGGCTATAAAGGCTGGATGGTGGTTGAGGCCGAGCAGGATCCGGCGCTGGCCAACCCATTCGAATATGCCGTAAAAGCGCGCAAATATATCCGCGAGACGGCAGGAATCTAATCGTTGTTTTATTTTCAGGCCATACGTCGTATGGCCTGCTTTTTTTACCCCATCACTCAGCAGTAGCTCAAGACGTAGAACGAAAACAACACGTCGGTGAGGCCTCGGCCTCTGCATTCAGACTAGAGCAAATCTTCCCTCAAACAAGGCGGGTTACTGGAGTCTATTATGTCTAAGGAACAATACCTTACACTCAATAAAGCGTCGGGACCGAATAGCGAGACCCCGACAACGCCCTTTGTAAAAGTTGTCGCCCTGATCGCGACGCTTGGCGGTTTACTTTTTGGCTATGATACCGGGGTGATTTCCGGTGCCTTACTCTTTATGGGCACCGAGCTTCATCTTACTCCCTTTACCACCGGTCTGGTCACCAGCTCGCTGCTATTCGGCGCCGCCTTTGGCGCGCTGCTTTCTGGCAATCTGGCGAATGCGGCGGGCAGAAAGAAAATTATTCTGTGGCTGGCGGTGCTTTTTGCCATCGGCGCGATAGGCACCTCTATGGCGCCGGACGTTAACTGGATGATTTTCTTTCGTCTTATTCTCGGCGTGGCGGTCGGCGGGGCGGCGGCCACCGTTCCGGTCTATATTGCCGAGATAGCTCCCGCGAATAAGCGCGGACAGCTGGTTACTTTGCAGGAGCTGATGATCGTATCCGGTCAGCTGCTGGCCTATATTTCTAATGCCACGTTCCATGAAGTCTGGGGCGGGGAAAGCACCTGGCGCTGGATGCTGGCGGTGGCGACGCTACCCGCCGTGCTGCTCTGGTTTGGCATGATGTTTATGCCGGATTCACCGCGCTGGTACGCGATGAAAGGGCGCCTGGCGGAAGCCCGTCGCGTGCTTGAGCGCACCCGGCATAAAGATGATGTTGAGTGGGAGCTGCTGGAGATCACCGAAACGCTGGATGAGCAGCGCAATCTCGGTAAGCCCCGGTTCAGCGAGATTATGACCCCGTGGTTGTTCAAGCTGTTTATGATCGGTATTGGTATAGCGGTTATCCAACAGCTTACCGGTGTAAATACCATTATGTACTATGCCCCCACGGTACTGACCTCGGTTGGTATGACTGATAATGCCGCGCTGTTTGCCACTATCGCCAACGGCGTAGTCTCCGTATTGATGACATTCGTTGGCATCTGGATGCTTGGCAAAATTGGCCGTCGCCCGATGACCATGATTGGTCAGTTTGGCTGCACCGCTTGCCTGGTCTTTATCGGTGCGGTCAGCTATCTGCTGCCGGAGACGGTTAACGGCCAGCCTGATGCGCTGCGCGCCTATATGGTTCTGGCAGGGATGTTACTGTTTCTGAGCTTTCAGCAGGGGGCGCTATCGCCAGTGACCTGGCTGCTCATGTCGGAAATATTTCCAACCCGCCTGCGCGGTATTTTTATGGGGGGGGCGGTATTTTCAATGTGGATTGCCAACTTCCTGATCTCCCTGTTCTTCCCGATACTGCTGGCGTGGTTAGGGCTTTCAGGCACCTTCTTTATCTTCGCCGGTATTGGCGTATTTGGCGCGATATTCGTAATTAAATGCGTACCGGAAACCCGCCACCGTAGTCTTGAACAAATCGAGCACTATCTGCGGGATAAGCTGGACACCAGTGAAGAAGGGCAGGCCGCCAGGGCCCGGCGAATAATGGCTGAATCGCAGGCGGATAAAGTGTAACGCTGATTGCCAACGGTATCTGCAATGCTGGAGCGGTGCTCAGCGGTCTGCACGGTCCGGGCTAACGAGCCGTATCGAACGATCCCCTCCCCTTGAAAAGGGGGAGGGGGCACACTGCTTCCGTACGGTATTGCAGAAGATACCTCAGCTATCTGCGGGGATAGTGAGGGAAAGGCCTACTTCACTTCCGCCAGCGCGGTCTTATCGACGTAGGGCTTCATCAGCGCATCGGCCTCCTTCTGCGCCGCCTGCACCGCGGCTTCCGGGGTGACTTTGGCATCGTTGACCACCGCGGCCAGCTGGTTTTCCATCGCTTTACGCACGGCAACGGTCTCCCAGGTGGAGTACCACGGATGGGCATACTTCAGCTGTTCGAGGGCGATAGCCGCGCGCGGATCCTGCTGCAGATACGCCTTCATTTCCGGCGTATCGTAGGCGGCCTTACGCGGGGAGAAGTAGCCGGTAAAGCGGCTCCAGGCGCCGTTGACCTGCGGGCTCACCAGATACGTCAGGAACTGATACGCCGCTTTTTTCTGCGCGTCGTTGATGCCCTTGAAGCTTACCAGGCTGGCGCCGCCGATCGGTACCGCGCGCTGCTCTTTGGCCGGCAGCATCGCCACGCCCAGCTCAAAATCTTTGCTGTTCTCGCGCATAAAGCCCAGCGCGCCGGTACTCAGCATCGCCATCCCAACTTTGCCGGAGAAGAAGCTGGCGCCGATCTGTTTCGAATTCAGCACGCCGGAAGGCATGACTTTGTCTTTATAGACCAGGTTCTGCCAGAAGCGCAGGGCGCCGATGGTGGTTGGCGTGTTGTAATAGACTTCGCCCGGATAGTCCTCGTTAAAGTATTTCCCGCCGTTGGCGCGCACCAGCGCCGAGAAGATCCAGCCGCCGTAATCATCGTTGGTCGACGGCAGCATGATCCCCCACTGGCCTTTGCTTTCGTCGGTCAGCTTTTTGGCGTCCGCCAGCAGCTCGGCCCAGGTTTGCGGCGGCTGTTTGATCCCGGCCCGATCGAACATCGTTTTGTTGTAGTAGAGGATCGGCGTCGAGTTATGGAACGGGATCGCATAGGTGGTGCCCATCACCTGGGCGTTTTTATGCATTGCGGGCCAGAACGCCTTCACCAGAAAATCCCCCGCTTTTTGATCGCCATACTGGAACAGCTCGTCCATCGGCAGGATCTCATCCTTCAGCGCCAGATCGGTGGTGAAGTTAGCGGACATAATCACCAGCGCGGGCGGCTGCCCGGCCTTCTGCGCCGATTCGGCTTTGATCTTGGTGGTGTCGTAGTTGCCGGTAAAGATCCCGCGCACTTCGACATCCTGCTGCGACTCGTTGAATTGCTTAATGACGCGGGTCATCTCCATGGTCAGCTTGCCGTCCACCGGCGCCGGAAACATGAAGTCGATCTTCTCTTTCGCCAGCGCCGCGCCGCTCAGGGCAAGGCTGAGCCCAACCGCGAGAGCGGTGAGAGGTTTAAACATGGTCTGTCTCCATCAGTAAATTATGCTGTTTCTCAGCATGAAAAAGATGCACATCGGCAGGTGAAAAGCCGAGGATCAGCGAATCGCCTTTCTCCGGCACCGCGCCGCGATGGCGACGGCTAAAGCGTAGGGTGCCGATGGGGGTGCTGACGTGGAGCAAATAATCGGCTCCCATCAGTTCTCGTTGCAGCACGGTGGCGGGCAGGCGCAGATGGCTCTCCTCCACGCGGTCGCTGATATGTTCCGGGCGAATGCCTAACCACACCCGGGATTCTTCACGGTAGCGCGGCGGCAGCGGATAGCGCAGCTCACCCAGTAATACCTCACCATCAGCGCAGGGCAGTGAGAGCAGATTCATCGCCGGAGATCCGATAAACCCGGCGACAAACAGGTTGGCCGGGTTGGCGTACAGATACTCCGGTCGCCCGACCTGCTGTACGTGGCCGCCGTTCATCACCACGATGCGGTCGGCCATCGACATCGCTTCCGTCTGGTCATGGGTGACGTAGACGGTGCTGGTTCTGAGCTGCTGGTGGAGGTCCATAATGCTGTCGCGCACTTCGCTACGCAGGCGGGCGTCGAGGTTGGAGAGCGGCTCATCCATCAGGAACAGGCGCGGATTGCGCACAATCGCCCGTGCCATCGCCACCCGCTGCCGCTGGCCGCCGGAGAGCTTCGCCGGTTTGCGATCGAGCAGGGTATCCAGCTGCAGCATCTGCGCGACTTTATCCACCCGCGGCTGCCAGCTGGTCTTCTCCTCTTTGCGCACCTTCATGCCGAAGGTGATGTTGTCGCGCACCGACAGGTGCGGAAACAGCGCATAGTTCTGGAAGATCATCGCGAAGTTGCGCTCTCTGGGCGACATTTCGGTGATGTTCTCATCGTGCAGCCAGATCTCCCCCTCGCTGACCGGCTCCAGCCCGGCGAGCAGGCGCAGCAGGGTGCTTTTACCGCAGCCGGACGGGCCCACCAGCACCACGAATTCCCCTTCGCGAATATCCAGCGACAGGGCGCTGAGGGCCGGTTTACCGTCAAACTGTTTACTGATGTTTTGCAGACTAAGCATGGCGTTTAGCAATCTTCCGTTGGGCAGCTGATATTTTCGTCGTACATCCACGGTCCGGCGTAATGGGTCAGAGGATGCTGATAGCTCACCCACTGCTCGTCGACCTGGCGATGCATCAGGCACGACGCCGGAGAGAGGTCGTAATACGGACGGGTATCTTCATGAAAATAGGGCACCTGGTGGACGGTTCCCGGGATGGTGGAGATGATGGCCTGGCGATACTGGGTCATGGTCAGGCTGTGGTTATGGCCGCAGAAAATGCGCGTCAGCGACGGGAAACGCTCAACCAGCGCCAGCAGACGATGGCCGTTTTCGCAGGCGATAGGGTCCATCTGCGCGTTGCCCAGCGGCAGCGGCGGATGATGCATAAACACCGTCGCCGGTTTATCGCCGCCATCAAACAGCTGGGCTTCCAGCCACTTGATGGTTTCCTCGGTCAGCCAGCCTTTCGACGTACCCGCCCGGCTGGAGTCGATAAACAGCAGGCGAGTGGCAAAATCGTCTACCGCATAGTGCATGTTTTGCGCGTCGCGGCCGAGCTGCGGGCACAGCGGATGCAGGTACTCCAGAAACAGCGCTTTATCGTCGTGGTTGCCGGGAATGAGATACAGCGGATAGTTCAGGCTGCCGAGGATCTGGCGGGCGACCTCATACTCTTCCGGGCGGCCGCAGTTGACGATATCGCCGCTCACCACCACCGCGTCCGGACGCTCCTGCAGGGCATTCAGCTGGGAGACGACATCGGCATTGGCGGCGTTGACGTCAATAAAGCCGTACAGCTTCTGGCCGCGGCTGCGGAAATGGGTATCGGAAATTTGCGCTAACAGCATGAAGAGCTCCTTATTTGATCCCGGAGAAGCCGAAGCTTCGCAGGAACTGTTTCTGGAAGAGGATGAACGCCAGCATCAGCGGCAGGCAGACCATCAGCGTGCCGGCGCCGATGATGCCCCACTGACCGCCGGATTCTGCGCCCATGGCGAACGAGACCAGCCCCACGGTCAGCACCTGTTTGTCCGGGTCGTTCAGCATCATCAGCGGCCACAGATACTCGTTCCAGTGGTAGGTAATGCTGACGGTGGCGAAGGCCAGCACCGACGGCCAGGACATCGGCAGCAGCACGCGGAACAGCACCTGCCACCAGCGACAGCCCTCCATCAGCGCCGCCTCTTCCAGCTCTTTGGGTATGGCCAGAAACGCCTGACGCATCAGGAACACGCCGAACGCCGAGGTGAAGTAGGGCATCATCACCCCGGTGAGGGTGTTGAGCAGGCCGAAGGTTTTCAGGGTCAGCATGTTCGGCACCATCATCACCACCGGCATGATCATCAGCTGGACGAGGAACATCAGGAACAGCGTCTTCTTGCCGCGAAACTCGTGGCATGCGAAGACGTAGCCGGCGGTGGTGATGGTCAACAGCTGCACGAAGAAGGTGCCGAAGGTGAAGATAAGGGTGTTGGCGTAGAGGCTCAGCCAGTCGGCGCTGGCCCAGGCATCGCGGAAGTTATCCAGCGTCAGCGGCATACGGGGCAGCAGCGAGGCCATATCCTCGCCGAAGGTCGTGGCGCTGAACGAGGTCGCCAGCATCCATAAAAACGGGCTCATCCACAGCAGCGCCAGGCAGCACATTAATACCGTGAGCGTAAAGGGCTGCGAGCGGCGCAGGCGCAGCCAGAGTGGGCGCGATACGCTGTGCGATCGCAGCGCCAGCGGCGAGATTTCAGCGCTCATAGTGCGCTCCTTTCTCCAGCAGTTTGAGGTTAATCAGCGAGAAGGCAAACAGCCCGGCCAGCGTCAGGAAGGTGGCGGCGGAAGCTTTACCTAAATCATGGGTGTCCCAGGCGAGGTTCTGGATGTAGTAGAGCAGCACGGTAGTGGCGTTATCCGGCCCGCCGCGGGTCATCACCGCCACGTGGTCGATCTGGGTGATGGAGTAGATCAGCGCCGTGGTTATCACGAAGCTCAGGGTCGGGCGCAGCAGCGGCAGCGTGACCTTAAAGAACACCTGCGTGCGGGTGGCGCCTTCCACGATCGCCGCTTCGCGCGTGGAGGCCGGAATGCTTTGCAGCCCGGCGAGGAAAAACAGCATGTAGTAACCGGCGAACTTCCACACGCCAATCAGCGCCAGCGCCAGCAGCGCGCTATTGCTGCGCCCCAGCCAGTTGTTGTTCATCGGGCCGAACAGCTTCGCCAGATAGTGATCGAGCAGGCCAAGGCCGGGCATAAAGATAAACAGCCACAGCGCGGCGGCGCTGACCATCGGGATAATCATCGGGAAGAAGAAGGCGGTGCGCAGCCAGCGGTTGACGCGGTGATTCTCGGTCAGGGCGACCGCCAGCAGCAGGGCGAGCGTCACGCCCGGTACCACCGTCAGCAGGATATAAAGCAGATTATTCACCAGCGACTGCCAGAAGACGCTGTCGGCGAACAGACGACTGAAGTTCTCCAGCCCGACATACTGGCCGCCGTCGCTGACCATGCGGGTATCGAACAGGCTGTCATAAATCGATCGCCCGAGGGGGAACCAGGTAAACAGCAATAAAAACAGTAGGGAAGGCGACAGTATCAGCCAGGGGAGCCAGGTTTTTCTCATGGTGGCGGACGTCTCATTCAGGCGTTTGTAGAAGCCCGGATTGTGAGAAGGATTGACTGCAAACGTATGGCGGGGAGATGACGGTTTAATGACCAGGGAAACAAGCGCCGGGCAGACGGGCCGCCCGGCATCACCCCGGTCAGTGGCGTTCAGGCCGCGCGGCTGCGGCCTGAAGCATGACGAGGAACGATCAGAAGTCGGCTTTCAGCACCACGCGGTAGCGGGCCTTGCCCTCGCGAACGTGCTTCAGCGCCTCGTTGATCTGCGACATCGGGAACAGCTCGGTGGTCGGCGCGACTTTGCTGCGTCCGGCAAATTTCATCAGCTTGCGCAGCTCGGCCGGGTTGCCGGTGGCCGAGCCGGAGATGCTGCGGTCGCCGCCAATCAGGGTGAAGGCGGGGACCGGGAACGGCTTCATTACCGCCCCGACGGTGTGGAAGTTGCCGCCATACGCCAGCGCTTCAAAGTACGGCTGCCAGTCGAGGTCGACGGCGACGGTGTTGATAATCAGGTCGAACTGGCCGGCCAGCGCCTTTAAGGCTTCGGGATCGCGACTGTTCACCACGCGATCGGCGCCCATTGCCAGCACTTCCTGCTCTTTCGCCGGATTGGAGCTAAAGGCGGTGACTTCCGCGCCCATCGCGTGCAGCAGCTTGATGGCGATATGGCCGAGGCCGCCAATGCCGATGACGCCGACGCGGCTGTTGGCCGTGACGTGATGCATCAGCAGCGGCTTGAAGACGGTAATGCCGCCGCAGAGCATCGGCCCGGCGGATTCAAGATCGACGTTTTCCGGCAGCGGGATCACCCATTGCCAGTCGGCGCGCAGCTTATCGGCGAAGCCGCCGCGGTTGATGATGGTGGGCACCGAGCCTTCCAGGCAGTTCACGTGGTTGCCGCTGATACAGGCGTCGCAGTGGCCGCAGCTGCGCGCCGTCCAGCCAATGCCGACCTTCTGGCCAACCTTCAGCCCTTTATCCTGCGCCGCGCTGCCCAGCGCCGCCACCCGGCCAATCACCTCGTGACCGGCCACCAGCGGATAGCTCGACATGCCCCATTCGTTGTCGATCATCGACAGGTCGGAGTGGCAGATCCCGCAGTACTCCACCTGCACTTCGACATCTTCCGGCTTAAGGTCGCCGGCATCGTACTCCCACAGCGACAGATCGGCGCCCGCTTCTTTGGCGGCGTAACTTTTAATAGTGCTCATGACAGTTTCCTTGGGTTTGGCGTAGTTAAGAAGGAAGTGTAGAGCATGGGGCGAGGGGACGCTTGGCAGAAGGAGGGGGGAAGCTTGCGTAAGCCGGCTTCTCCGCGAGAGAGAAGCCATCACGACAGTTCAGCTTTTAAGTAACAGCGCGTTGAGCCAGATTTCGCTCCGCTCCGGGCGCTTATCCACCGTCTGCCACATGTTGGCGAGACGGATATCCGCCAGCGGTTCGATCAGCGCCGTCAGCTCTGCTTCGTCGAGATCGGTAAACCGCCGCCCCTCTTTTTCTCGCTCGCCTGAACCGTATTTAAATGAGACGTACCAGACGCCGCCGGGTTTGAGGGCCGTAGCCAGTTTGTGCATCACTCCCGGCAGCTCCGCGGCGGGAACGTGCAGCAGCGAAGCGCAGCACCAGATGCCGTCATACCGCGCGTTTTCGCTGATACTTTGAAAGGTCGCCTGACGCACGGCCAGCCCGCTGTGTTGCGCAGCCCGCTCGACCATTGCCGGTGAGGCGTCAAACGCCTCGACCCGGTAGCCCATATCGGCAAAGGCTTTGGCATCGCGTCCGGAGCCGCATCCCGCATCGAGGATCAGCCCGTTCGGTTCAATTGCCCCGATAAAAGGCGCGTACAGAGAGGTCATATCGACAGCGACGGTTGAAGCCACAAAGCTGTCAGCGTTCTGCTGGTAGTAGTTGATTGTCATCAGAATATATCCGTTCCGGCGGCCTGAGGTTCCCATTCATGAAGGAGCGTAATGCGCGCAGTGTTCCAGATTTTGGCGAGGAAGTCATCGCGGCGGGCGGTCGTGTTGCCGGTCTGACGGATTAAGGTTTCACGCAAGGGAAGGTGGCTGGTAATAAAATATTCGTTTCTGTCGCGCAGGCGGCGCAGCAATTTTGCCGACGGTACCCGCATAAACTTGCCTTTCTCCCCGCGGTTGCAGCTCTTGCAGGCGAGTACCAGGTTCCAGACGCCGTTGATATTCGCCACCTCGCCGCGCGCCGCCCACGGGATAAAGTGGTCAACGTCGGCCAGGTTCGCATCCCCGCTTTCGAGACTGATCGGCGCATAGCAGTAAAAGCAGCGGCCTTTTTGGTAGCCGTTCAGGCTGTCGCGACAGCTGGAGATGGCAACTCGTCGGGTATTCAGGGTGCTGAAGAGCTGCTGTTCGGCGGCATCATATTCCACGGCGAACAGGCTGCTGGCGATGTTCATTGCCCACGCCTGCTCCACCAGACGCCAGCGGGCGTCCGTTTCGTGGATCAGGTTCTGGTACTGCTGGCGCTCCGTCAGAGAATAAAAGTCGTCGGTCAGACGGATGCCTTGATGCGTTTTACGCTCGTCGATAAAAAAGCGCCTGGCGATTTCGCCCTGATTCACGTTATGAAATTTATCCAGCACCACGCTAAAGCCGAGCTTAACCGTTGCCGCGATGAGCTGATCCTGGGTTATCTCCTGGCGATTGAAGCGGCTACAGGCGCTGAGAAACTGGCTTTTTGGCGACGTGATCTGTTTGGGGGCGTGCTCAAGATGGCGACACAGATGCTGGCTGAACGGCACCGCCAGCTCCTCGAGGCGTATCAGATCGCTACCGTCGCGGCGGATATCGTACAGCGCATGCGCCAGCGCAAACTTATAGGAGGCGACGTTTTTGCCAAAAAGAATAATGCCGCGCCAGTAGTTCTCCAGCGTCGGTTCGATCTGATAGAAGCGCATTGCGGAAATCCTGTTTTGGGAAAGTACCGGCGTTATTACGCGTACTAATAACAGGATCTGATAACAAATTGCCGAAAATGTAAACCGAATTGAGCCGTTTGCAGGATTTTGCGAGCAGGCTCGGAGAAAGAGGAAACCGCGAGTGGGAAAGGTGAGAACGAGGGGTTTATATCTGGAACGTATTGAATGTTGGCCGAAATGCGGCTTGCGCTGTTTTTTTCAACACTTAGCGTGGCGATCGCACTCTGCCGCTTGCGCAGCAGCCAGTGACAGGTATAATCCAGAACGTTTTCCGTATCCTTTCCGTGCCGGAGTGGCGAAATCGGTAGACGCAGTTGATTCAAAATCAACCGTAGAAATACGTGCCGGTTCGAGTCCGGCCTTCGGCACCATACGATGCAATTAAGTCGCCTAAGGGCGGCTTTTTTTATTTCTGAAATCAGCTAGATACTCTAAATTCTGTTCGTTTCTTGTTCTCATAATATCTGATGGTATCTGTTGGCATATCG
>NZ_VOJB01000104.1:0-196731 GCF_007910085.1 Klebsiella sp. ME-303
CCACTGGATGCATGGAAGATGTAGTACCTACAAAACCCCGTTCACTTCGTTTGACGAGGTCACTCTGTATGACGACAGAAAAATTATCTCCTGGCTGGAATGTGGCAAGCTTCTGCAGTTTTTGCCCAGCCATATCGGGTTTGTGCCTGGACGAAGTGCATAAGTCATTCGGCGAATGAATGACAACACGGCGTTTTTTCTCTCCAGATAAGGAGATAATCTGTTTGACGGCGGGTACTGGGCGATAGCCTTCATCCAGCATATATACCGGACATTTGTCTTTGCGTTAAGTTGTTCACGGCGCAGTACATTACGCTCAGCCCGACCCTGCTTGTCGGATTTACTAACCTCTTCACCCGCCGGTTTCACAACCTTCGACGCGCTTGTTGTTCTCCTTGTTTTGACGCCAGGTAATGTAATATCCATCATTATTCACCGATTAAATCGGTAACCCCTTAAGAACCCGCACTCTCACAGAGTTTGCGGGTTTTTTAATGTCATATTTCCACCCTGTTCTAAGCGAAACGCTACCGCGACTCTGATTGTAAATCCCGGAAAAACTTCTATTATTTGACTGTACACGTCATTTTTCTGAAGGATTTACATGAGAGTTAATGGACTTACGAAAGGATTTTTCATCCTGATCGTGCTGATCGTCACCCTTGCTTTTTTCGACGTTCTCTCCCCCTATTATTCAGCCATTTTATGGGCGGCCATTCTGGCGGTGATCTTCCACCCGGTGAAGAACAAGCTGCGCGATCGGCTCGGCGAGCGTAACGGCCTGGCGGCGTTTCTGACGATAGTGATTATCTGTCTGATCGTGTTTACCCCGCTGGCGATCATTCTCTCGTCGCTGGCCTTCGAGCTCAACGTGGTTTACACCAAACTGCAGCATAACGATACCCAGTTCCCGACCGTGGTAGCCAGCCTGTTTGCTCACCTGCCGGAATGGGCAAGGAGCTTCCTCTCAGAGCATAATCTTGATAGCGCGGAACAGATTCAGCGGCAGCTTTCGGACGTTGCGCTTAAAGGAGGCCAGTACCTGGCCGGTAGCGCATTCCTGATTGGTAAAGGCACGTTCGGTTTTACCATCAGCTTCGGCATCATGCTTTATCTGCTGTTTTTCCTGCTAAAAGATGGTCCTTACCTGGTCAGGCTGATTCTGGAATCCCTGCCGCTATCAAATCACGTGAAGCAGCATCTTTTCGCCAAATTTGCCGCCGTCGCCAGGGCGACGGTCAAAGGCACCGTGGCGGTCGCGCTCGCCCAGGGCGCGCTTGGGGGACTGGCGTTCTGGATCGTGGGCATTGATGGCAGCATCCTGTGGGGCGCGCTGATGGCGTTTCTGTCGCTGATCCCGGCGGTGGGCTCGGCGATTATCTGGGTTCCTGCGGCGATCTATCTCTTCGCGACCGGTCAGCTCTGGCAGGGCGCGTTTATCGTCGGTTTCTTTGTGATCATCGTAGGCCTGGTTGATAATATTCTGCGACCTTTACTGGTGGGTAAAGATACCAAAATGCCGGACTACCTGATCCTGATCACCACGATCGGCGGAATGGAAATCTACGGCATCAACGGCTTTGTTATCGGCCCGCTGATCGCCGCCCTGTTTATCGCCTGCTGGAACCTGCTGTCCGGACGCGATCACGCCGGAAACATCGATGAGCTTGATGAGGATTTCTTAGAAGAGGGTAAAAATCACGAGGAGTAGCGGGCGGTATTGCACAACATCGCGGGGACAGCGAGGTCAGGGGGAATGCCCCTTGCTCAACCGCGATGAAATCCCCTCCCCCCGCGCCCATAAGCAGCATTTATAACTGGTATTTGTGAAAATTTTGGTAAACGCCACTGCCTATCAACGTAACAAATGCTAACATTATGCTGTTTATGATTGATAACAAAGGATTACCCACGTGAAAAAAATCACTACGTTTGCTGCCTCCCTGCTGGCCGTTGCCTGCATGTCCACCAGCGCCGCTGCAGCTGAGCAGCCGCTGGAGAAGATCGCCCCGTTTCCAAAGGCGGAACAAGGGATGAAGCGTCAGGTGATTCAGCTGCCGCAGCAGCAGGATGAATCCGCATTAAAAGTCGAGCTGATGATTGGCCAGACGCTGGAAGTCGACTGCAATCGCCACCGCCTTGGCGGCCAGCTGGAAAGCAAAACCCTGGAAGGCTGGGGCTACGACTACTACGTATTTGATAAAGTGACGTCGCCCGTCTCAACCATGATGGCCTGCCCGGATGGTAAAAAAGAGAAGCAGTTTGTGATGGCAGGCCTGGGCGATGCGGGCATGCTGCGCTATAACAGCAAGCTGCCCATCGTGGTTTATACCCCGGCGAATATCGACGTGAAATATCGTATCTGGAGAGCGGACGAAACCATCGGCGTAGCGGTTGAGCGTTAATGCCTGAAGAGTGAATCCGGCGGCCTGCGCCGCCGGAGAAGCGCTTACAGCGCGATGTCAGCGATAGGTTTCCCTTCCGGCAGCGGCTTCAGCGTCGCCTGCGGAACGTTATCAGCCTCGGTAAGCGGCTCATAGCGCAGTTCCAGCACTTCGCTGGTCCACGCCAGCGCCTTTTCAATTTCCGCTGCGTTGCCATCCAGACGCGTACCGTAGCTCGGGATAATCGCTTTCAGTTTCGCCTGCCACTCCGCTGAGTTGATCTTCTCTTTGAACACTTTCTCCATCAGCTGCAGCATGATTGGCGCCGCGGTGGAAGCACCCGGCGAGGCGCCCAACAGCGCGGCTACCGTGCCTTCATCATCGCTGACGACTTCGGTTCCCAGGCGCAGAACGCCGCCCTTCTTCGCGTCGCGCTTGATAATCTGCACGCGCTGGCCGGCCTGCCATAAGCGCCAGTCTTCTTTGCGCGCTTCCGGATAGTACTCGCACAGCGCCGCGTGACGATCTTTGTCCTTTTGCAGCACCTGGCTAATCAGGTATTTTACCAGATCGAAGTTATCCAGCCCGACGTTGAGCATCGGCATGATATTCGACGTGTTGGTGGAGGCCAGCAGATCCCAAAGCGAACCGTTTTTCAGGAAGCGGGTTGAGAAGGTCGCGAACGGCCCAAACAGCACCACGCGTTTGCCGTCGATAATACGGGTGTCGATGTGCGGAACCGACATCGGCGGCGCGCCCACTTCCGCCTGACCGTAGACTTTAGCCAGATGGTGAGTCACCACTTCCGGGTTCTCACAAACCAGGAACTGACCGCCGACCGGAAAGCCCGCGTACTCCTTCGCCTGCGGAATACCGGTTTCCTGCAGCAGGGTCAGCGCGGCGCCGCCGGCGCCAATAAAGATAAATTTAGCCCTGATAACCCGTTTCTGGTGGCGATTGTTCGCATCCGCCAGCGTTACGCTCCAGCTCTTGTCGGCGTTGCGCTTAAAGCGACGGACCACGGTACCCAGCTGAAGCGAGAAATTATCATGGGATTGCAGTCCGGCGATCAGCTGACGGGTAATTTCACCGTAGTTCACGTCGGTGCCGACTTCCGAGCGGGTCGCGGCCACCTTCTGCTGCGGATCGCGCCCTTCCATCACCAGCGGAGCCCACTCTTTAATTTGTTGATGATCTTCAGAGTAGCGGATGCCGCGGAACAGCTCGCTTTGTTGTAACGCCGCATAGCGGGCGCGCAGGAAGTTCACGTTGTCTTCGCCCCACACGAAGCTCATGTGCGGCACGCTGTTAATAAAGGATTTAGGCTTTTTCAGAATGCCCCGGGTCACCTGGTGGGCCCAAAACTGACGAGAAATCTGGAAAGATTCGTTGATATCAACCGCTTTATCGATATTGATACCGTTAGCGGTTTGCGGCGTATAGTTCAATTCCATCAGCGCCGCGTGGCCGGTGCCCGCGTTGTTCCATCCGTTCGAGCTCTCTTCCGCGACGCTGGACATCTGCTCGACCATGGTAATAGACCAGTCCGGCTCCAGTTCCTGCAGCCAGGTTCCCAACGTGGCGCTCATGATGCCGCCGCCAATCAACAATACATCCGTCTCTTGCTCATGGCGGGTGTTGGTCCGAGTGTTATTGGAACCAACCGCCTGTGAGCTGGGTACGGCCATCTTTTTCTTCATCGGATTTGAGCCTTACTTTACTCGCTTTTTTATTTAGCGCAGGTGAAACGATTCTCGGCTTCAAAGGTAACACTGAAGAAAAAAAATTTAAATATTGTTTAAATTTTAAGTTGAGTTTTGAGATCTGTTATAAAAATGTTTAATAAATGTGTATCACAAATCACATTTTGTACTGGTGTCAGCGATGTATCCGCGCTATTATCCTCGGTTTTGTGACCGACCGCACGTAAGCAGCGACCGATCCCGGCCAAAATTTTTTAAATTCTGCGAACTTTTTTTATGCCCCCAGTTTCCGATTCCGCTACCTCTGGTCACGCTGGCGCATTAGGCCAGATACTGCGCTCGCCCGCGCTGCTGACGCGTGAAACGCTGGCAGGCGTGCTCACCGCGCTGGCCCTGATCCCCGAAGTCATCTCCTTCTCCGTCATCGCTGGCGTTGACCCGAAAGTTAGCCTGATTGCCTCCGTGGTACTGTGCCTGGCGATGTCGGTCCTCGGCGGCCGGCCGGCGATGGTCACCGCGGCCGCCGGCTCGGTGGCGCTGGTTATCGGGCCCATGGTGCACCAATACGGCGTCGGCTACATTCTGCCGGCGGTCGTGCTGGCAGGCGTTATTCAAATTTTGTTTGGCCTATGCGGCATGGCGCGCCTGATGCGCTTTATCCCGCAGCCGGTGATGACCGGTTTTGTTAACGCGCTGGGTATTCTCATCTTTTTTGCTCAGGTACCGCATTTCTGGAGCAAGCAGCCGCTGATTATCGGCCTGTTCGTATTGACGCTGCTGATTGTCCTGTGGGCGCCGCGCTTTATTAAAGCGATCCCTTCTCCGCTGATTGCTATCGTTCTGCTGACGCTGTTTACCGTTTTCAGCGGCCAGCTGCTGCCGACCGTCGGCGACGAAGGCTCCATGAGCGGCGGACTGCCGGGGTTAACCAGCCTGATGGTGCCCCTCGACTTAACCACGCTGCGCATCATCTGGCCCTGCGCGCTGAGCATCGCTTTTGTCGGCCTGATGGAGTCGCTTCTGACGGCGAAGCTGGTAGACGATTTGACCCACACCCCTTCCAGTAAGGCGCGCGAGAGCGCCGGTCTGGGCGTCGCCAACATTCTCGCCGGGTTTTACGGCGGCATCGCCGGGTGTGCGATGATCGGTCAGACCATCGTTAACGTTGAAATGGGCAAAGCGCGCAGCCGTGTCTCGACCGTTGCCGCAGGCCTGGTACTGCTATTGCTGGTAACCGCGTTAAGCGAAGTGATGGCGAGAATCCCGATGGCCGTGCTCGCCGGCGTGATGGTGATAGTGGCGGTAAAAACCTTTAGCTGGCACAGCATTCGTCCGGCGGAGCTGGCGCGCAATCCGTGGCCGGAAACGCTGGTGATGCTGGTGACCGTCGGCGCGACCGTCGGTACCAGCAATCTGGCAATCGGCGTTCTGGCAGGCCTGCTCTCAATGGCCCTGATCCCTCGCCGTCTGCGCACTCAAGCGCAGGCTACATCAGAAAAAGCGTCGCCAGCCCAAGAAAAATAAAGAATCCCCCGGTGTCGGTAATAGCGGTAATCATCACGCTGGAGCCGACCGCCGGGTCGCGTCCCAGCTTGACCATCACCATCGGGATAATCACCCCCATCATCGCCGCCATCAACAGGTTGAGCATCATCGCCAGCGTCATTACGCCGCCCAGCTGCGGATCGTCGTACAGCCACCAGGTGATCGCCCCCATAATCCCGCCCCAGACGATCCCATTGATCAGCGCGACGCCCATCTCACGCAGGATCAGGAACGAAAAGCTTCCCGGCTGAATATGCTGTAACGCCATCGCCCGCACGATCATGGTGATCGTCTGGTTACCGGTGTTACCGCCGATTCCGGCGACAATCGGCATCAGCGAGGCCAGCGCCACCAGTTGCGAAATGGTGTGCTCGAAACCATCGATAACGCGGGAGGCGATAAAGGCGGTGCACAGATTGACCGCCAGCCAGGCCCAGCGGGTCTTCACCGCTTTGCTCACCGGGGCAAACACATCGTCATCGTTGCTCAGGCCGCCCATCCGGCGTAGATCGTTATCCGTCTCCTCGTAGACCACGTCAACGATCTCATCGATGGTTAAGCGCCCCATCAGCTTGCCGTCGGCATCAATCACCGCCGCGCTGAGTAAGTCATCACGTTCAAAGGTACGCGCGACTTTTTCCGCGTCCTCGTGCGGCTGGAAGGTCACCGGATCGCCTTCCATCACTTCCCCCACCCGCTTCTGCGCATCGTTAAGCAGAATGGTTTGCAGCTCGAGTTCGCCGAGCAGCAGCTTATTGCGGGTGGTCACAAACAGTTTGTCGGTGTTCTCCGGCATTTTCCCTAGTCGCCGCAGATAGCGCTGTACCGCCGCGAGAGTGGCTTCCGGACGAACGGTAATGACTTCAAACTCCATGATCGCGCCGACGGTATTGTCGGCGTAGCGCATCATCTGGCGAATACGCGCGCGCTTATCCGCGGGCAGCGTGGCCAGCAAACGTCCGGTCAGATCGCGCGGCAGGTGCTGCAGCAGGTAGACCTGTTCATCAATATCGAGATTTTGCAGCGCGAACAGCAGGTCGTGATCGCTCATCTCCTCGATGAGGTCGCCCCAGACGCTTTCCGATGCCTCCAGCAGCACTTCACCGCGCTTATCATCAGCGACCAGCCGCCAGAGCGCGTTGCGCGCATCGTAAGGCAGCGCTTCGAGCGCATCGGCAAGGTCCGGAGGCGGCAGGTGGGAAACCAGCATCTCCACTTCCGCCAGATCGTCGGCAAGCGTGCTGTCATCGTAACGTTCAGCGAGGGTTAATTTACCCAGCAGCGAGGATGTGACGGCTTTATCGGTGCTCAGGAGCCAAATGAGGCGGGCGCGCTCTTCGTCACGCAATCTGGCGCTTTTTTTATGCAAAACGGACATCGGTCAGGCAATCCTTGTAAAAATATCTGTCAGACCAGCAGGCCGGAAGCCTTAAGCATAGCGCGAGGAGGCGGAAATAATAACCGCTATGAATTCAGTCGACGGAAAAAACAGCAGCCTGCGGGAAGCCCGGAGGTCGGCTGGCGCCTCCGGGACGGCGTAAAGCGATCAGGCGGTACGGGCGACCGCGTCGCGGGTCGCCAGCTCGCGCTCATTTCCGGTCAGCTCAGAAAGCTGACCGCCGCGCATTTCCAGCAGCCTGTCGGCGTGCTGAAAGTAGTGATCGTCATGGCTTATAGCAAAGAGGGTTTTACCCATCTCCTTCATCAGCGGCAGCAGCACCTGATAGAACTCACGGCGGAAATGGGGGTCCTGATCCGCCGCCCATTCATCCAGCATGATGATATCTCTATCTTCCGCTAACGCCAGCAGCAGCGCCACGCGCTTTTTCTGCCCTTTTGACAGCTTCAGGTCGAGGATTTTGCCATCGTCGAGCCGTAGCTTATGGTTCATCTGCAGATAACCCAGCCACTTCTCCACCAGCGTCGGGTCAGCCGCCTTCCCTTCCGGCCCCAGCAGTCTGTCAAACAGCCAGACGTCGGTAAACACCGCCGAGAACAGCTTGCGGTAATCTTCCGGCTTATCCGCCGCCATCGGCTGCCCGTCAACCAGGATCTGCCCGGAAAGGGGCTGATACAAACCGGTCAACAGCATAGCCAGCGTCGATTTCCCGCTACCGTTACCGCCGATGAGAAAGACCAGTTCGCCGCGCTTGAGGGTCATGTTGATCGGCCCGACCGCAAAGCTGTTGTCAGGATAATGGAAGGTGATGTCGCGCAGCTCGAGCGTCTGCCAGTGGGGATGCGCCTGCGGCTGCGGGAACTCAGCGCGGTACGGCGCGAGCGAAAACTTATTCAGCTTGTTGAATGCCACCTGCGCGCTGAGCAGAGTGGGCAGCGCGCCTACCGCCGAGAGCAGCGGCGTGCGCAGGAATAATAGGGTCAACGAGTAGGTCGCCGCCACCGCCGTATCGGCCCAGCCCAGGCTGTTGGCCATCCAGAAGACCAGGCCAATCGCGCCCAGCATCATAATATTCGACCAGTTGACCGCGCTCAGATGAAAGGTATCGGCGCGAACAATATGGTGCCGGTATTCGCGCGCGTCCGGCAGATAGAGCTGAGTAAACACATATTCGGCGCGCTCGCGGTTGAGAGTGAGCTCTTTGCGACCTTCGAGCACCGTCTGGTAGTCGTGATACAGCTTATCTTCGCTTTCGCGCAGCGACGCCATATGCTTATAAACCCGCGATACCAGCATAAATCCGCCCCAGATGGTCAACGCCAGCCACAGGGCGGTAACCAGCATCATTTTTCCTGACAGCCAGGCCAGATAAGCGGCGGAGCCAAAGGTCAGAATAATCCCCTGTACCAGCTCCGGCAGGCGCACGAAGGCAATGGTGATATTGCGGATATCGCTGGTTAGCCCGGCCAGCAGCGACGCGCTGCCGATTTTCTCGATCTTCTCGATTTGCGTATCAAGGATGCGCTTTATAAATTCGCCGCGCAGGCGGTAAACGAAATGGTGGCCGAGCGTGGTCAGCGCCAGCTGCGAGCCGAGGGTGACCGCCATCAACAGCAATAACAGCCCGAGAAACTCCGGCAGGACCGTCAGGGAGGTATCGACAAGGGTTATCAGGCGCAGGTTAATGAAGGCGATAAGCCCAATACCCAGCGCCGCGCTCAGCAGGCTCAGGGCAATGACGGAGATAAACGGCCAGCGATACTGGCGCCAGACAAGAAGAAGAAGTTCCATAACGCGTAATCCGGGCAAGCAAAAACAGCCAGCAGTTTAAACTGCTCGACGATGACAGCAAGAATAATTCTTATTTTTATTCTTTATTACCCGCCAGGCGGAAAGTGAGATTGTAACGACAGCCGCCGGTAGCCGGATGGATGCCCTCTTTCAGCGGTTGAATACCGTGGTAAAACAGCCGCGATTCGCCGCCCCAGACCACCACGTCGCCGTGCTCCAGCAGCACCCGCCGCAGCGGATCGTTACGCCGCAGGCCGCCAAACTGAAATATCGCCGGAAGCCCCAGAGAGACGGAAACAATCGGCGCTCGCAGGTTTTGCTCGTCTTTATCCTGATGCAGCGACAGCTTCGTTCCCGGCTGATAGCGGTTGATAAGACACGCATCCGGGGTAAAGCGCGCATAGCCGCTCGCCGCCGCCGCTTCTGCGGCCAGTTCGCGGAAAAGCGACGGCATCTGCGGCCAGCGCTTGCCCGTCAGCGGATCGTCGGCAGCATAAAGATAGCCGTGCTGGTTGGTGGTCCAGCCCAGCTCGCCGCAGTTGGTCATCGCCACCGACATGGTATAGCCGCCGGGGGTGACCATCTGGCGAAAAGGCGAACGGCAGGCAATCTCGCTGATTGCCTGCAAAAGCGCCGGCGCGCGCTCTCGGGCGTAGCGGCGCAAAATTATCGCCCCCGGAGCCAGCGGCTCCTGCCAGGGCGGCGTATCGGCAAAAAGATCGAGCATTATTTCTCCTCGGATGACGCTTCTCGCGCCAGCAGCAGCGCCTTGCGCGCCGTACCCCAACGATAGCCGGATAGCGCCCCATCCTCGCGAACGACCCGATGACAGGGAATAACCAGCGCCAGTTTATTCGCAGCGCAGGCGCTTGCCACCGCCCTCACCGCGCGGGGGCGGCCAATACTTTGCGCGACCTGGCGATAGCTGCGGGTCTCCCCCGCCGGGATCTGACGCAGCGCCTGCCAGACCTGAAGCTGAAACGCCGTGCCGCGCAGATCCAACGGCAGGGAAAACGGCTGCCGGTGGTCATCAAGATGGGAAAATACCTGCGCCACCCGCTGACGAAAAATCTCGTCGCCCGGATGCAGCCGCGCATTGGGGAACAGGCTGGCTAATTCCGCATAGAGCAAGGCGTCGTCCTCTCCGGGCAGCACGGCGCACACGCCCCGCTCACTCTCAGCCACCAGACAGCGCCCCAGCGGACCGTCACCGCATACCCAGGTAATATCAATATCCCCCCCGCCGCGGCGAAACTGGCGGCCGGTCATTCCCAGCGCGGCGTCAGCCTGCTGGTAGTAGCTGCTACTATCCGGAAAACCGGCAGAGAGCGCCGCATCGGTAATTTTCTCCCCCTGCCCCAGCGCTTCGCGTAAACGGCGAGCTCGCCACGCCTGTTGCCAGGCTTTAGGGGTCATTCCGGTGACGGATTTAAAGAGGCGGTGAAAATGAAAGGGGCTGACCGCAAGCTGGCGTGCCAGCGCTTCCAGCGTTAACGGCGTCTCCTGCTCCAGCAGACGGCACGCGGCAGCCACTTTCTCTACCTTCTGCTGCTGCGGATCGGTTTTTTCCGGCTGGCAGCGTTTGCACGGACGAAAGCCTTCCGCCTGCGCGGTTGCCACATCAGGATAAAAGCGAACATTTTCCCGCAGCGCGCGGCGCGAGCGGCAGGAGGGGCGGCAGCAGACGCCGGTGGTCAGCACGGCAAAGACAAACTGACCATCAGCGCTGGCATCGCGTTCGCATACCGCCTGCCAGCGGCGCTCATCGGTATCAATCATTATCGTTTTCATCACGGACTCCTGCTGTAAGTGTATCTTCAGTGTGGGCCGAAGTCCGTCATCAAAAACCCGAAATCTTGCGCTTTAATTTTTCTCGCCAACGAGGAAAGTGCGGAACTGCGGCGACATCCAGGTTTTAAACCCGTCCCCCTCTTTGATAATCATATAGACCGCCAGCCCCTGTTCGCGTACTACGTCACGCGCATTTTCCGGCCCCAGCACCATCAGCCCGGTATCCCAGCCGTCGGCCTCCAGCGCCGTTGGGGCGATAACGGTCACCGAAACCAGTTTATGATCGATAGGCCGCCCGGTTTGCGGATCGATAACGTGCGAGATGCGCTTACCGTCCAGCTCATAGTAGTTGCGATAGCTGCCGGAGGTGCTGATGCCGTGGCCGTTGATATCAACGATCGCCTGTACCGCGTTTTCGCGATCGGTTGGCTTCTGGATCGCCACCCGCCACGGCTGCCCTTCCGCATTCATTCCCCGGCTCGCCAGCGCGCCGCCCACCGAGACCAGGTAGCGCGAGATCCCCTCCTGCTCCATCAGGCGCGCCAGATGATCCGCGGCGTAGCCTTCACCCACGGTAGAGAGATCGACAAACAGATCCGGAATATCTTTTTGCAGAAACTGCTTGCCGGCCTGGTTGATCACCGTCAGATGCTGTAATCCGCTGCGCGCTTTCGCCGCGGCAATCTGCTGCGCATCCGGCGTTTTGACCGGCTGTTTATCCGGGCCAAAGCCCCATAAATTGACCAGCGGCCCGACGGTGATATCCATGGCGCCATGGGTTTTTGCGCCAATGCGCAGCGACATCGTCACGATATCCGCCATCGCCTCGCTGACCGGCCACGGCGAGGTGCCCGGCGAATGGTTAAAGCGCATCAACGCTGAATCGTTCTTCCAGGTGGAAAGCAGACGATCGTCGGCATCCAGCTGAGCCTGAACTTTCTGGCGCAGCGCCTCGGCCTTCGACTCATCAACGTTGATGACGCTAACCCGCCAGAATGTGCCCATGGTTTTACCCTCCAGCACGGTGGCGGCGGATTTTGGCGTCTGGGGAGTGGTGGCTGAATCACAGCCTGAAAGTAATACGCAGGCGCCGAACAGGGCGGCGCGGAAAAAAGTGATATCCATAAAATTGGCTTCCTCTGGCTAAGGCGCAAAGAGTACACCAGCAAGGTTAAACCGGGCATAAAAAAAGGCGCCATCGGCGCCTTTTTTCAAACTTCAGCGTGCTTAGAACTGGTAAACCAGGCCCAGTGCAACGATGTCGTCGGTAGAGATACCGGCACGACGGGTAAACTCGTTGTCGTCCAGCAGGTTGATTTTGTAGTCAACGTAGGTGGACATGTTTTTGTTGAAGTAGTAGGTCGCGCCTACATCAACATATTTCAGCAGATCCTGATCGCCGAAACCTTCGATGTCTTTACCTTTGGACTGCAGGTAAGCCACGGACGGACGCAGACCGAAGTCGAACTGGTACTGAGCAACCACTTCGAAGTTCTGCGCTTTGTTAGCAAAACCGCTGATGGAGTCAGAATCACCGCTACCGCTGAAACGAGTAGCATTATAGGTCTGGGTGTACTGAGTCGCCAGGTAGATGTTGTTGGCGTCATATTTCAGGCCACCGGTGTAGGTTTCAGCGTTGTCACCACGACCTTTGGACAGGTTATTCTGATCGCCATTACGTTTGGAGTGAGAGTACGCGAAACCAGCGCTGATACCGTCGTAGATATCATAGGTCAGAGAGGTGCCGTAACCGTCGCCGTTCTGTTTCAGAGCGCCACGACCGTTGTTGGTCGGGGAAGTACCTTCGCCGCTTACGCTGCCGTTTTTACCCTGATACTGCAGAGCAAAGTTCAGGCCGTCAACCAGACCGAAGAAGTCAGAGTTACGGTAGGTTGCCACGCCGTTAGCGCGAGACTGCAGGAAGTTGTCAGAACCGTAGGTGTCGCCGCCGAATTCCGGCAGAACGTCAGTCCAGGAAGTTACGTCGTAGACAACGCCGTAGTTACGACCGTAGTCGAAAGAACCCGCGTCGCCGAATTTCAGACCAGCAAATGCCAGACGAGTCCACGCCTGATCGCTGGAGCTCTCGGTGTTGTTAGCCTGAACGTTGTATTCCCACTGGCCGTAACCGGTCAGCTGGTCGTTGATCTGAGTTTCGCCTTTGATGCCCAGACGCATGTAGGTCTGGTCGCCATCGGAAGATTTGTCGTCAGAGAAATAGTGCAGACCGTCGATTTTACCGTACAGATCTAATTTGTTGCCATCTTTGTTATAGACTTCAGCCGCATTCGCTGCGCCTGCTACCAGCAGTGCCGGTACCAGGAGGGACAGTACTTTAACTTTCATGTTATTAACCCTCTGTTTGTTATATGCCTTTTATTATTGCCACTGCTTACTGATTACCCTTCTAATCAGTCGGCTATTTCATTGTGCTGCAAAACGAGGAATAATCCAACAAGAATATGATACTAAAACTTCTAAGATGTTTCAAAATACCCACAAGATGTTTCAATTTGTAAATATGAGGGAACTTTTTTTCGGTCCTAAATGGGTAGTGAAATAAGCACTAATAATCAAAAAATAAAAATTTTTAATCCCTGTCAATGAGTTACACGGTTACATATCTATAGCACTGAATGGTAAAACAAAATTCTCGTCTGCGACTAAAATTACCCTCGCTATCATCATTAACTTTATTTATTACCGTCATTCAGTTCTGAATGTCTGTTTACCCCTATTTCAACCGGATGCCTCGCATCCGGTTTTTTTTACCCTTCTTTACACATCTTTAATTATTCTATGCTACCGGCGAAAAAAATAACGGTTATTAATCAAACAGCTTGCGAATAAACTCAAGGCTGTTTATATAATTTCTTGTTATTTAGTGCTATTTCCGTTAGTCAATCCGTAAATAATTGTACAAAATCACTCGGGCCGTACATCTTTGCTCGCCGCGCGGGTTTGGGATAAATCTCAAGGCAAAAAAGTCGTTGTATAGTATTCAGATGTATGGATTTTGGACGTTAACCTTTATACTGTTCATAGCATCTGCGCTGCCCCCGGTTAACTTGGTGCAACAGTCCGTTTACACATACTGATGAGTCGTACTCTCACACGATGACCCCGAAAAAATTTTCCCTGATACCCGGCAACATTACCCGCTTCTTTATTCTCATGGTCATCGTCCTGCTGGCGACGATGGGGGTCATGATCCAAAGCGCCGTTAACACCTGGCTAAAAGATAAAAGCTACCAGGTTGTCGATGTCAGCTACGACTTACATAAACGCATTGATACCTGGCGCTACGCCACCTGGCAAATCTATGACAACATTGCCGCGACCTCGTCCAGTTCAGCCGCAGAAACAGGGTTACAAGAGACGCGTTTAAAGCAGGACGTTTACTACCTTGAGAAACCCCGGCGCAAAACTGAAGCGCTGATTTTTGGCTCCCATGACAGCTCAACGCTGGAAATGACGCAAAAAATCTCCAACTATCTCGATATCCTGTGGGGCGCCGAGACTATTCCCTGGTCGATGTATTACCTTAACGGCCTGGATAACAGCCTGATTCTGGTTTCAACGCTGCCGTTAAAAGATCTCTCCTCCAGCTTCAAAGAGTCGACCATCAGCAGCGTCGTTGAATCACGACGGGCAGAAATGCTGCTGCAGGCCAACACGTTAGATGAACGCGAGACGTTTTCGTCGCTGCGCCACCTCGCCTGGCAAAACGGCTACTACTTTACGTTACGCACCACCTTTAACCAGCCCGGCCACCTGGCGACCGTTGTGGCCTTCGATCTGCCCATTAACGATCTCATCCCTCCCAGTATGTCGCTGGAGAGTTTCCGCCTGGAGCCCGATCCGTCGCAGAACGTCAGCGCCAATCCGGATAAAGAAACCGCCGACATCGTCAGCATTAACTTTAACGGCCCGCAGATTGAAATTATCACCACGATTAATACCACCGGTATGCGCCTGGTCTGGATGGTGCCCTTTAGCGAGCTGATTCTGGAGTCCTTGCAGAGTATTTTACTGCCGCTGCTGCTGAACATTGGCCTGCTGGCGCTGGCGCTGTTCGGATTTACCACCTTCCGTCACTACAGCGGCCGCAAAAGCATCGTGGGGACGGCCGTTTCCTCGGCCGCCAATAGTGAATTACGCGCCCAGCGCGCCATTCACGAAGAGATAGTTTCTCTGCTGCCGCTGGGGCTGCTGGTGCACGATCAGGAAGCTAACCGGACGGTGATCAGCAATCCGATTGCCGATCATCTGCTGCCGCATCTGAATCTGCAAAACATCATCAACATGGCCGATCAGCACCAGGGCGTGATTCAGGCGACGGTGAACAATGAACTGTATGAAATCCGTCAGTTCCGCAGCCAGGTGTCGCCGCGCACGCAAATCTTTATTATTCGCGATCAGGACCGCGAGGTGCTGGTGAATAAGAAACTCAAGCAGGCCCAGCGCCTGTATGAGAAAAACCAGCAGGGCCGTACGGCGTTTATGCAGCATATCGGCACGGCGCTGAAACAGCCGGCGCAAACGCTGGCGGAAGAAGCTGCTGTGCTCGGCATGGCCGAAAGCCGCAGGCTGGCCCAGCATGCCGATGAACTGGTACAGCTGGTTGATGAAATAGAGCTGGCAAACCTGCTGGAGAGCGATAGCTGGAAGAGCGTTCAGGACCTGTTCTCAATTCAGGAATTGATCGATGAAGTGGTACCTGAAGTCCTGCCCATCATCAAACGTAAAGGTCTGCAGCTGCTGATTAACAACTCGCTACCGGCCAATGAGCAGCGCTACGGCGATCGCGACGCCCTGCGCCGCACCCTTTTACTGCTGATTCAGTACTCGGTGACCACCACGCCTATTGGCAAAATAACCCTGGAAGTCAGTAAAGATGAATCCGCGGACGATCGTCTGACCTTCCGTATTCTGGATACCGGCAACGGGGTTTCGGCGAACGAAATCGACAATATGCACTTTCCATTCCTCAACGATACGCAGGCAGACCTTTACGGCAAAGCCAACGCCCTCACCTTCTGGCTCTGCGATCGCCTGACGCGCAAGCTCGGCGGACAGCTCAATATCAAAGCGCGCGAATCGCTGGGTACCCGCTACTCCCTGCATCTAAAAATGGCCGCCAGCGCGGAGGAGAGTGATTCGGGTGAACATCTGCTGGATGAAGTGGTGATCATGCTTGATGTGACCGCCAATGAAGTCCGCCGTATCGTGACCCGTCAGCTGGAGAGCTGGGGAGCTACCTGCATCACTCCGGATGACAGAATCACAAGTCAACAATATGATCTCTTTTTAACGGATAATCCGTCTAATCTTACTGCTTCGGGCTTGCTTTTAAGCGATGATGAAGCCCGGGTTCATAAGATTGGTCCTGGTCAGCTCCGCGTAAACTTTAATATCAGCGCTGCGCTGCAGGAAGCTATCCTGCAATTGATTGAGCAGCAGCTTGCTGAGGAAGAGGAGCAGCCATCCTCTCCCGGGAATGAAAGTAACGCCGAACTGCATGCCAGCGGCTATTACACGCTGTTTGCTGACACGGTACCAGATGATGTTAAGAGGCTGTATAATGAACTGGCGACGGGCGATTTCGCCGCGCTGGCGCAAACCGCCCACCGCCTCAAAGGGGCATTTGCTATGCTAAATCTGGTACCCGGCAAGCAGTTATGTGAAACGCTTGAGCATCTGATTCGTGAAAAAGATGCGCAAGGCATAGAAAAATATATCAGCGACATTGACGTTTACGTCAAGAGCTTGCTGTAGCAAGGTAGCCTAATACATGAACAATATGAACGTAATTATTGCCGATGACCATCCGATCGTACTGTTCGGTATTCGTAAGTCACTTGAACAAATTGAGTGGGTGAACGTTGTTGGCGAGTTTGAAGACTCCACCGCATTAATTAACAATCTGCCTAAACTGGACGCACACGTCCTGATTACCGATTTATCGATGCCCGGTGATAAATACGGCGATGGCATTACGCTTATTAAATACATCAAGCGTCATTTCCCGGACCTGTCAATCATTGTACTGACAATGAACAACAACCCGGCGATCCTGAGCGCGGTTCTCGATCTGGACATCGAAGGGATCGTCCTGAAACAGGGTGCGCCGACCGATCTGCCTAAGGCGCTCGCCGCGCTGCAAAAAGGCAAAAAATTCACCCCGGAAAGCGTTTCGCGCCTGCTGGAAAAAATCAGCGCCGGCGGTTACGGCGACAAACGTTTGTCGCCCAAAGAGAGTGAAGTACTGCGTCTGTTCGCCGAAGGCTTCCTGGTCACCGAGATAGCCAAAAAGCTCAACCGCAGTATCAAAACCATCAGTAGCCAGAAAAAATCGGCGATGATGAAGCTCGGCGTGGAAAACGATATCGCCCTGCTCAACTACCTCTCTTCCGTTTCCCTGAGCTCAACGGACAAAGACTAACGTCTCTCTTCCCGGATAGCGCGGCGCTATCCGGGAAACATCTTTTATTCCCTGCCCTTACGTACCCGCGCGGCGTAGACCGTCAGCGTCTGCTTGATAATATCCAGAGTGACCGGTTTTGAAAGGCAGCTGTCCATACCGGACTCCAGGCAGCGCTGCTTCTCCTCCGCCAGCGCGTTGGCGGTCACCCCAATAACCGGCAGCGTAAGCCCTAGCTGGCGAATGCGCTGGGTCAGGCGATAACCATCCATATTCGGCATGTTGACGTCGCTGAGCACGATATCAATATGCTGCTTGCTCAGGACATTCAGCGCATCGACCCCGTCATTTGCCGTCACGCACTGATAGCCCAGCGATCCCAGCTGATCGGCCAGCAGACGTCGGTTAATCGGATGATCGTCCACCACCAGAATCATCATGTCATCATTGCTGGCGGTTTGCGCATCCGCCGCGGATAGCGCAGGGCCGTTTTCCGTACTGGCCATGGCAATATGGAAGATGCGGGCCAGCAGCGGCAGCAGCTCGTGCGGCGTGGCCACGCTATGCAGCCACTCGCCGGGCGCCCGCTCCTGCGGAATACCGATATGCCGACGAGAGAAGATCACCATCGCGCAGCCGTCCCAGGCGTTACGCGTCTCGCTATCGGTCAACAGAATATCCTCCGCGCCCGGCGCTTGCCCGGCAAAATGACGGACCGGAATACCGTGGTATTTCAGCAACTGCTCGACGAACAGCGCCAGCGAGCTGTTATCAATCGCCAGCCAGCAGCATTTTTCCGCCAGGCCATCAATATTCGGCGACGGCGTATTTTGTACGCCATAAAGCGGGATACGAATAGTGAAGCGGCTGCCCATACCAGGCTCGGTTTCAACGGCAATATCGCCATCCATCATGCTGATAAGCTTTTCACAAATCGCCAGACCGAGTCCGGTCCCCTGGAAATTGCGCTGCACGCCGGTCCCCACCTGGAAGAACGGGTCAAACAGGCGTACGACCTCTTTCGCCGGGATCCCTTCCCCGGTATCGCGTACGCTGATGCGCAGATAATCCTCCGCCCGCTCTACGTGCAGGATAATGCAGCCGGTATCGGTAAACTTAATCGCGTTACTCAGCAGGTTTGAAATAACCTGCTGCAGGCGCATCGGATCGCCGGACATCAGCTGCGGTACGTCAGGTTCAATAAAGCAGTACAGCCCGAGATGTTTCCGCACCACCAGCGGCAGATAGTTGGCGGAAATATGGTTCATGACCTCGCGCGGCGAAAACTCCCGCGGCTCAATTTTGAGCTGTTCGGACTCAATTTTCGAGAAATCGAGGATGTCGCTAATAATTTTCAGCAGCAGGCTGGAAGAGTTGTTCATCGCCGTCACCAGACGATCGACGCCCTTCGGTAGCTCTTTGGTCTGCAATAAATCGAGGTTACCGATAATCCCGTACAGCGGCGTTCGCAGTTCGTGGCTGACGGTGGCAAGGAACATCGATTTCGACTGGCTGGCCTGCTCGGCGGCCTGGGCCATCTCCTGCAGCGACTCTTCCATTTTGACGCGCGCAGAGACATCCACCAGCACGCAAATCGCCACGTTCTCGTTACGGTAGCGCGAGTGGACAAAGCTGATTTGCAGATTGGTATTGTTGCTGGTCAGCACATCGACGAAGTTCACCTGCTGGCCGCAGATAATTTGCGTCAGCCGCTGCCGATCCTCATGGGTTAGCATATTGAGATAGTTATGCGCCAGCTCGTTACTCAGGATATTGGTGCCGTCGATCGTACGTAAAATACAGATCCCCACCGGCGCGGAGGCAACGATTTTTCGGTTGAACTGCTCGTGCTCTTCGAGGCGCTGGGCGTCGTTTTCAGCCGGAATAAAAATCCGCCGTTCATACATGCGGGCAAGCGCAAAAAGGAGCCCGCCGGTAAGCAGATTGAGCACCACGGCGTTCAGTATCAGCATCCGGATGCGTTCCAGTACCTGATCCACCGGCACCGAATAGACAATGCTCAACGATGACGGCGGCAGGCTTTTTTTCATCGCCAGCTCGCGAAAACCGGCGGTATAGCCGAACCACAGACGCTCCTGCATCCACTTCGCATCCGGTTTAATATTGCTATCCGACCCGGCAAGCGAGATCAGCGTCTGTCCGCTATCGTCGAGAATCGTCACGTTCATCGGCAAACTGCCTGGGGTAAAGAAGCTTTCCATGCGGATGGTTTGCTCTACGCCAAGCATGGCCTGCAGGCGATTCGCCACATAGATTGGGGTCAGCGCATAGAAATAGCCAACGCCCGGACGCACGCCCTGGCTTATCCAGAACAGATTGTTACCGCGCTCGTTTTGCGGCGCGTCGCGATACTGCTCAATGCGCTGATGCAGCACTTTTAACGCCTGGTCCCGCTCCAGCGGAATATCGCGCAGGCCGAAGTTGGCCATACACAGATTGTCGCTACCAATCATAAAAATACGATTGAGGTCGTAGGCCGTTGAGAAATTGTCGCGCCAGTAGCGCATAAACCACGCCAGTGACTGCAGCGAGTTACGCCAGGTCGTACTCATCAGCGCGCAGTCGGAATCCGGGTAGAGCGGTTCAAAATCAGGGATCGTAATATCACCGCGCTGCACCGGCGTATCGCCGCCTTCGCTACCGTCCATCGGCCGGTTGCCGGCAACGTATTTCAGCTCTTTGATCACATCGGCCGTACGCTGTATGTAGCGCTGCGCCTGATCGGCATTGAGGTTAAATTCCTGGCGAATTTCCGATTCGCGATCGTGCAACGCATTGACGATGTAAAACACCGAAACAAAAGCGACCAGCACCCACAGCAGTATCGCCAGCGCTCTGAACAGATAGCGTGAAACCTTTAACGTGTTATGGAAAGAAGCTAGATATTTCAATGTGGCGATGCTCGGCCGTCAGGGGCTCAACAGAATGGCGTTAAGGTAACGATAAAACAACGGTCCCGCAACGGGAAAACAAAAAGGGCCGGGGAGAGCCCCGACCCTTTCAGACAATTACCGCAGAGAATTACTCTTCGTCTTCGGCGATGTCATCGTCAGTATCCGCTTCCGGCGCGATATCTTCGTCGCCTTCCGCCGCGCTGCCGTCGATGGCATCCAGCTCTTCGTCATCAACCGGCTCAGCCACGCGCTGCAGGCCGACCACGTTTTCATCTTCCGCAGTACGAATCAGGATCACGCCCTGAGTGTTACGACCGACAATGCTCACTTCAGATACGCGGGTTCGTACCAGCGTGCCCGCGTCGGTGATCATCATAATCTGGTCGCAGTCATCAACCTGCACCGCGCCCACAACGGAACCGTTGCGTTCGGTCACTTTGATTGAGATAACGCCCTGGGTCGCACGCGACTTAGTAGGATACTCTTCAGCTGCGGTACGTTTACCGTAGCCATTCTGCGTAACGGTCAGGATCGCACCTTCACCGCGCGGAACGATCAGAGAAACCACTTTGTCCTCGCCGGCCAGCTTGATGCCGCGCACGCCTGTGGCGGTACGGCCCATCGCGCGGACGGCGTCCTCTTTAAAGCGCACCACTTTACCGGCGGCGGAGAACAGCATGACTTCGTCCTGACCGGAGGTCAGATCGACGCCAATCAGCTCGTCGCCTTCGTTGAGGTTAACCGCGATAATACCGGCGGAACGCGGACGGCTGAATTCAGTCAGCGCCGTTTTCTTCACGGTACCGCTGGCGGTCGCCATAAAGACGTTCACGCCCTCTTCGTATTCGCGGACCGGCAGGATCGCGGTAATACGCTCGTTGGCTTCCAGCGGCAGCAGGTTGACGATCGGACGGCCGCGCGCGCCGCGGCTGGCTTCCGGCAGCTGATAAACCTTCATCCAGTAGAGACGACCGCGGCTGGAGAAGCAGAGGATCGTATCGTGGGTGTTGGCCACCAGCAGGCGGTCGATGAAGTCTTCTTCTTTGATACGCGCCGCAGATTTACCTTTACCGCCACGACGCTGGGCTTCGTAGTCGGTCAGCGGCTGATACTTCACGTAGCCCTGATGCGAAAGGGTCACGACAACATCTTCCTGGTTGATCAGGTCTTCAATGTTGATATCCGCGCTGTTCGCGGTGATCTCGGTACGACGCGCGTCGCCGAACTGTTCACGGACCAGCTCCAGCTCTTCGCGGATAACTTCCATCAGGCGATCGGCGCTGCCCAGAATGTGCAGCAGTTCCGCGATCTGTTCCAGCAGCTCTTTGTATTCATCGAGCAGTTTTTCATGCTCAAGGCCGGTCAGCTTCTGCAAACGCAGATCCAGAATCGCCTGCGCCTGCTGTTCAGTCAGGTAGTACTGGCCGTCGCGTACGCCGAACTCGGGCTCCAGCCATTCCGGACGGGCGGCGTCATCGCCGGCGCGTTCCAGCATCGCGGAAACGTTGCCCAGATCCCATGAACGGGCGATTAAGGCAGCCTTCGCTTCCGCCGGGGTCGGCGCGCGGCGAATCAGTTCGATAATCGGATCGATGTTGGCCAGGGCAATCGCCAGCGCTTCGAGGATGTGCGCGCGATCGCGGGCTTTACGCAGTTCAAAAATCGTACGACGGGTCACCACTTCGCGGCGATGGCGCACGAACGCGGCAATAATTTCTTTCAGGTTCATGATCTTCGGCTGACCATGGTGCAGAGCAACCATGTTAATACCGAAGGAGACCTGGAGCTGGGTCTGCGAATAGAGGTTGTTCAGCACCACCTCACCCACCGCATCGCGCTTCACTTCAATCACGATGCGCATACCGTCTTTATCGGACTCGTCGCGCAGCGCGCTGATGCCTTCGACGCGTTTGTCTTTGACCAGCTCGGCGATTTTCTCAATCAGGCGCGCTTTGTTCACCTGATACGGAATTTCATGCACGATGATGGTTTCGCGGCCGGTTTTCGCGTCAGCTTCCACTTCCGCGCGCGCGCGAATGTACACTTTACCGCGACCGGTACGATAGGCCTCTTCAATGCCGCGGCGACCGTTGATGATCGCGGCGGTCGGGAAGTCCGGACCTGGGATGTGTTCCATCAGCCCTTCAATGCTGATGTCTTCATTTTCAACGTAGGCCAGACAGCCGTTGATCACTTCGGTGAGGTTGTGCGGCGGAATATTGGTCGCCATACCTACCGCGATACCTGACGAACCGTTGACTAACAGGTTCGGGATTTTGGTCGGCATAACGTCAGGGATCTTTTCCGTGCCGTCATAGTTATCGACGAAATCCACCGTCTCTTTTTCGAGGTCGGCCATCAGCTCATGGGCGATCTTCGACATACGGATTTCCGTATAACGCATCGCTGCGGCGGAGTCGCCGTCGACCGAACCAAAGTTACCCTGGCCATCTACCAGCATATAGCGCAGGGAGAATGGCTGCGCCATACGTACAATGGTGTCATACACGGCAGTATCACCATGAGGGTGGTATTTACCGATTACGTCACCAACGACACGGGCAGATTTTTTATAGGCTTTGTTCCAGTCATTGCCCAATACGTTCATGGCGTATAGTACGCGACGGTGTACCGGCTTCAGGCCATCTCGGACATCCGGCAGCGCACGGCCAACAATGACCGACATCGCATAATCCAGATAGGAGCTCTTCAGCTCTTCCTCAATGTTGACCGGTGTAATTTCTCTCGCAAGGTCGCTCATCTAACCGCTATCCCTCTACTGTATCCCGGATTCAAAGGTCGCAAATTATAACACAGCCGCGGTGATACGGGTAAACCTATACCCAATGATTTTCGCGCGGCGAAAGGCGACAGGGATAGACGGTTTATTCATCCCTGAGGCCTGATATACTCGCGGGTCTGAACTGAACAGGAGTAAAAGCGCCCATGAATGCCGAAAAACCGTCGGTGGCCCACAATGTTGATCATAATGAAATCGCTAAATTTGAAGCCGTCGCCTCGCGCTGGTGGGATTTAGAGGGCGAATTCAAGCCGTTACATCGCATCAATCCTCTACGCCTCGGCTATATCGCGGAGCGCTCCGGCGGCCTGTTTGGCAAAAAAGTACTTGATGTCGGCTGCGGCGGCGGCATCCTGGCGGAAAGCATGGCCCGGGAAGGCGCAGCGGTGACCGGTCTGGATATGGGCTTCGAACCGCTACAGGTGGCGAAACTGCACGCCCTGGAGAGCGGCATTCAGGTCGAATATGTCCAGGAAACCGTTGAAGAGCACGCGGCGAAGCACGCCGGAGAGTACGACGTCGTTACCTGCATGGAGATGCTGGAGCACGTCCCGGATCCGCAGTCGGTCGTCCACGCGTGCGCGCGGCTGGTCAAACCTGGCGGTCAGGTGTTCTTCTCAACCATTAACCGCAACGGTAAAGCGTGGCTGATGGCGGTCGTCGGCGCCGAATACATCATGAAAATGGTGCCGAAGGGAACCCACGACGTGAAGAAATTCATCAAGCCCGCGGAGCTGATCGGCTGGGTAGATGAGACAATTCTGAAAGAGCAGCATATTACCGGTCTTCATTACAATCCGTTGACCAATACCTTCAAGCTGGCGCCAGGGGTGGATGTTAACTATATGTTGCATACAACGGCGAAAAAAGCATAACGTCAGCTGTATTTCCTATGATGATTGCGCGGCATCAAGCCGCGTGATTTTTTCTTCCGATGAAGAAATCAGCACTCGATCAAATTTTCATTTTTTTTTCTGATTTATTGACATCTTCTCCAGGCCTTATGTGGCGTGGACTTGGCGATTATTACCCTTCCGCAACCTCAATTTAACGTCAAAATCAACTCTTGTACTCAAAAGAATCCTTACTAGAATACTCACCATATAGCGTTTCTTTTATCGACCACCCCCTACATATAGTATTTATCCACAGAGTTAGTCACAACGGCGTTCTGTGGATAAGTGGGGGATATTTTCTTTCACGGACAGGTATAATCCACATGAATCAGAGTCTGCTGGTGACAAAGCGTGACGGTAGCACCGAGCGCATCAATCTCGATAAAATCCACCGCGTGCTGGATTGGGCGGCAGAAGGGCTGAATAACGTATCCATCTCCCAGGTAGAACTGCGTTCCCACATTCAGTTCTATGACGGCATCAAAACCGCCGACATTCACGAAACCATTATCAAAGCCGCCGCGGACCTTATCTCCCGCGAGGCGCCGGATTACCAGTATCTCGCCGCCCGTCTGGCGATTTTCCACCTGCGTAAAAAAGCCTACGGCCAGTTTGAGCCGCCAGCGCTGTTCGACCACGTGTCGAAAATGGTGAAAAACGGCAAATACGATACTCATCTGCTGGAAGACTACACGGAAGAAGAGTTCAAGCAGATGGACTCGTTCATCGAGCACGAGCGCGATATGACCTTCTCCTACGCTGCGGTTAAGCAGCTCGAAGGCAAATATCTGGTGCAGAACCGCGTCACCGGTGAGATCTATGAAAGCGCCCAGTTCCTGTACATTCTGGTTGCCGCCTGCCTGTTCTCCAACTACCCGCGCGAGACGCGTCTGAACTACATCAAGCGTTTCTATGACGCGGTGTCGACGTTCAAAATCTCGCTGCCGACGCCGATTATGTCCGGCGTGCGTACCCCGACCCGTCAGTTCAGCTCCTGCGTACTGATCGAGTGCGGCGACAGCCTGGATTCTATTAACGCCACCTCCAGCGCCATTGTGAAATACGTCTCTCAGCGCGCCGGTATCGGCATCAACGCCGGCCGCATCCGCGCGCTGGGTAGCCCGATTCGCGGCGGTGAAGCTTTCCATACCGGCTGTATCCCGTTCTATAAGCACTTCCAGACGGCGGTGAAATCCTGCTCCCAGGGCGGCGTCCGCGGCGGTGCGGCGACCCTCTTCTACCCGATGTGGCATCTGGAAGTCGAAAGCCTGCTGGTGCTGAAAAACAACCGCGGTACCGACGCCAACCGCGTTCGTCACATGGACTACGGCGTACAGATCAACAAGCTGATGTACACCCGTCTGCTGAAAGGCGGCGATATCACCCTGTTCAGCCCGTCCGACGTCCCGGGCCTGTACGATGCGTTCTTCGCCGACCAGGACGAGTTCGAGCGCCTGTACACCCAATACGAGCAGGACGACAGCATCCGCAAGCAGCGCATTAAAGCGGTAGAACTGTTCTCGCTGATGATGCAGGAACGCGCCTCCACCGGCCGTATCTACATCCAGAACGTGGACCACTGCAACACCCACAGCCCGTTTAACCCGGTTGTCGCGCCGGTGCGCCAGTCCAACCTGTGCCTGGAAATCGCCCTGCCAACCAAGCCGCTGGAAGATGTGAACGACGAAAACGGTGAAATTGCGCTGTGTACCCTGTCCGCTTTCAACCTCGGCGTTATCGATAGCCTTGATGAGCTGGAAGAGCTGGCGGTGCTGGCCGTTCGCGCGCTGGATGCCCTGCTGGATTACCAGGACTACCCGATCCCGGCGGCCAAACGCGGCGCGATGGGCCGTCGTACGCTGGGTATTGGGGTGATTAACTTTGCCTACTATCTGGCGAAACACGGTAAACGCTACTCTGACGGCAGCGCTAACAACCTGACGCATAAAACGTTCGAAGCGATTCAGTACTACCTGCTGAAAGCCTCTAACGAGCTGGCTATCGAGCAAGGCGCGTGCCCGTGGTTTAACGAAACCACCTATGCGAAAGGCATTCTGCCGATCGATACCTACAAAAAAGACCTGGACGCTATCGTCAGCGAATCCCTGCATTACGACTGGGAGCAGCTTCGCGAGTCGATCAAAACGCACGGTCTGCGTAACTCCACGCTCTCCGCGCTGATGCCGTCCGAGACCTCTTCGCAGATCTCCAACGCCACCAACGGCATTGAGCCGCCGCGCGGTCACGTCAGCATCAAAGCGTCGAAAGACGGTATCCTGCGCCAGGTGGTGCCGGATTACGAAAAACTGCAGAACGGCTACGAGCTGCTGTGGGAAATGCCGAACAACGACGGTTACTTGCAGCTGGTCGGTATTATGCAGAAGTTTATCGACCAGTCGATTTCTGCTAACACCAACTACGATCCGACGCGCTTCCCGTCTGGCAAAGTGCCGATGCAGCAGTTGCTGAAAGACTTGCTCAATGCCTATAAGTTCGGCGTCAAAACGCTGTACTATCACAACACGCGCGATGGCGCGGAAGATGCCCAGGATGACCTGGCGCCGTCCATCCAGGACGACGGCTGCGAAAGCGGCGCATGTAAGATTTGATAATATTGCCCGGCGGCGCGTTGCCTGCCGGGCCTACGGTCTAATGTAGGTCGGGTTAGCGAAGCGCCGCCCGGCGTATAATTCCAGGACAGGATCCCCACTCATGGCATACACCACCTTTTCACAGACGAAAAATGACCAGCTCAAAGAGCCGATGTTCTTCGGTCAGCCGGTGAACGTCGCCCGCTACGATCAGCAAAAATATGACATCTTCGAAAAGCTGATTGAAAAGCAGCTCTCCTTCTTCTGGCGTCCGGAAGAAGTTGACGTTTCCCGCGACCGTATCGACTATCAGGCGCTGCCGGAACACGAAAAACACATTTTTATCAGCAACCTGAAATATCAGACGCTGCTGGACTCCATCCAGGGCCGCAGCCCGAACGTCGCCCTGCTGCCGCTGATTTCAATTCCGGAGCTGGAAACCTGGGTGGAAACCTGGGCGTTCTCGGAGACCATCCATTCGCGCTCCTACACCCATATCATCCGCAATATCGTTAACGATCCGGCGATGGTATTTGACGATATCGTCACCAACGAGCAGATTCAGAAACGCGCGGAAGGCATTTCCAGCTATTACGATGAATTGATTGAGCTGACCAGCTACTGGCATCTGCTGGGCGAAGGCACCCACAGCGTGAACGGTAAAACCATTACCGTGAACCTGCGCGAGCTGAAAAAGAAACTCTACCTGTGCCTGATGAGCGTGAATGCGCTGGAAGCCATCCGTTTTTACGTCAGCTTCGCCTGCTCTTTCGCCTTTGCCGAGCGCAAGCTGATGGAAGGTAACGCCAAGATTATCCGCCTGATCGCTCGCGACGAAGCGCTGCACCTGACCGGCACTCAGCACATGCTGAATCTGCTGCGTTCCGGCGTCGACGATCCGGAGATGGCTTCAATCGCCGAAGAGTGCAAACAGGCGTGCTACGACCTGTTCGTGCAGGCGGCGCAGCAGGAAAAAGAGTGGGCGGATTATCTGTTCCGCGACGGTTCGATGATCGGCCTGAACAAAGATATTCTCTGCCAGTACGTTGAGTACATTACCAACATCCGCATGCAGGCGGTAGGTCTCGATCTGCCGTTCCAGACCCGCTCCAACCCGATCCCGTGGATCAACACCTGGCTGGTGTCCGATAACGTGCAGGTCGCGCCGCAGGAAGTGGAAGTCAGCTCTTATCTGGTCGGGCAGATCGATTCCGAAGTCGACGCTGACGATCTGAGCAACTTCCAGCTCTGATGAAACGCATTTTCTTGAAGATTTCTGACACTCGCCTTGAGTGTCAGGATGAACATCCCTCCCTGCTGGCGGCCCTGGAATCGCACAATATCGACGTGGAGTATCAGTGCCGCGAAGGATACTGCGGATCGTGTCGTCTGCGTCTGGTTTCCGGTCAGGTTGACTGGCTCACCGAGCCGCTGGCGTTTGTCCAGCCGGGAGAGATTTTGCCCTGCTGCTGCCGGGCAAAAGGCGATATCGAAATCGAAATGTAAGCCAGCCTGAAACGCATTCCCATTCTTTATAGGGTTCGTTTTTTACGAACCCTGGGTTCGTCTTCCTATCCCTGTTCACCTCCCCCCACTCCGCCTACTCTACCTGTATAAGCCACCGGATAAAGCCATCAGCAATGATCGCAGCAACGCTGGCTGATGCTCTGCGTCACGACATTCATGAGGAGATAAAAAATGGCTTCCGTCAAAGAGGAAAACTGCGCCAACGGACTGAAAAAAGCATACGACGTCATCGTGGTCGGTGGAGGTTCGGCGGGTGCGGTACTCGCCGCACGTCTGAGTGAGAACCCCGATTGCCAGGTAGCGCTGCTGGAAGGTGGCCCCGTTTTCGCCCCTGATGCCTGGCCGGACGAGCTGGCGCACAGCCACTCTGTTGGTGGCGGCGATTACGTCTGGGAGCGCGGGGTAGCAACGGGAACCGATCACACGGCCGGTCATCTGCGGGCAAAAGTACTTGGCGGCGGGTCAACGATCAATGCCGGCGCGTTTGTTCGCGCCCCCAAATCTGATTTTGACCGTTGGGTCAAGCGCGGCCTGAGCGACTGGTCGTTCGATAAGGTTTTACCCTGGTTCAAACGGCTTGAAAACGCCGACTATGGCGACGATCGCTGGCATGGTCGCCACGGCCCGGTTCCGGTGCGGTTACCGGCGCTGGAAACGCTCAGCCCGGCAAGCCAGGCGTTTTATCATGCTTGCCGCGCTCACGGCTTCGCCGCCGTTGACGATATCAACGGCGCGCAGCAGCACGGCGTCGCGGTCTACCCGGTCAATGTTGTCAACGGCATCCGGCAAAATACCGCCATGGTCTACCTGACGGCAGACGTTCGCGCGCGCAAGAATCTGTCGATTGTCGGCATGACGGTCGTGGATAAAGCGTTGATTGAAGGTTCGCGCGTGAACGGCATACAGCTGGCGGACGGAACACAGATCGCTACCGACAACGTATTCCTGTGCGCCGGCGCGGCCGGTACGCCAGCGATTCTGTTGCGCTCCGGCATTGGCCCTGCGGACGATTTACGCCATCTGGAGATCACGGTGAAACAGGATCTCCCCGTTGGGCGCAACTTGCAGGAACAACCCGTGAACGGGATCATGCTGGCAACGTCCGCTAAGCATGCCAGTTATCCCCCTATAGGCACAACGCTCTGGACGCAATCTTCGCTGGCGGCAGCCAACGAACTGGATCTCTATATCAGCAATAACCACTTCGTCGATCCTGAACTATTTCCACATGGTGCGGGTTTCCAGCTCTTTTTCACCGTGGCGCGCCCCTTTGCCCGCGGGCGTCTGACTTTGGCGAGCCGCAACCCGCTGCTCGGCCCCCGTATCGATCTCAATTTACTGGGTGACGAGCGCGACGTCACGCGAATGGTCGAAGCGGTGAAATTATCCCGGGCGCTGGTGCAGGAAGGTCCGCTACAGGCGCTGGTGATTGGCGAAGTCCCGATGGTAAAAGGCGGTACACTGGCAGAAACAGACCAGCAGATAGCAGAAGAACAGCGTAAGACGGTGAAAAGTAACCTGCACCTCAGCGCGACTGCGCCAATGGGGAACGAAAGCGATCCCATCGCCGTCGTGGACGCCTGCGGGAAAGTTTTCGGTATTGCCGGGCTGTTTGTCGTCGATGCCTCGCTGTTCCCGGACGTTCCCTCTCAGGCGACCAATCCGGATGCGATCATGGCGGCAGAATATCTCGCCAGCCGTTTTTCTGGCGCATAGAACGAGGCATAGTCAACCGCAAGACCCGAAAAAGGAGCGCCTGTGTGAACAAGTTCGTGGAAATGAGCACGTTTATTTCGGTTGTTGAGTCTCTGAGCTTTGTCGGCGCGGCGGCAAAATTGGGGACATCAAAATCGGTAGTCAGCCAGCGCGTCAAGATGCTGGAGAAACGGCTTGGCGCCAGCTTACTGGAGCGCGGGCCACGGCTTAGCCTCACGGAGGCGGGCCTGCTATTTTATCAGGAGTGCGTACGGCTGCTTGACGAAGTCACGCTGGCAGAAGAGGCGGTGGCCCCGTCACGCAGCGAGCTTCGGGGCGGGCTGCGGATTGCCACCTCGCATACGTTTATGACCACTCATCTATCGACAATTCTGGCCGGTTTTATCCGCGACCATCCGGGGTTGTCTCTCGATATCGCGACGGAGGACCGGCAGATCAATATGCACCAGCCCGACTTTGATATCGCCATCCGCCTCGGCCTCGTCCCGGACTCAACGCTCATCGCCCGAACGCTGGCGCGCAACCTGACCTGGCTCTGCGCCAGCCCGGACTATCTGTCGCAACGGGGCACGCCTTTGCATCCTGTTGAACTGGAGCAGCATGACGGGCTGCTATATACCCATCGCGCGCCGGGGGGCTGCTGGCAGTTGCTGCATAACGGGCAGCGCCAGACCTGGCGGGTCAAAAATCGTCTGCGTTCGGATAACGCCTTCAGCCTGCTGGAGGCCGCCAGAATGGGGCTTGGGATTGTGGTCATGCCGCTATTTTTAGGCGCTGAAGCGATCGTGCGGGGAGAGCTAAAAATTATTTTACCCGACTGGCAGCCGGAGGGTGGCAACATTGTGGCGCTGTATCGCCAGACGCGTCGCGCCTCGCCAGTGATTCAGGCGCTGGTCAACGAGGTTGCGGAAAAGCTGGGGCCAGAGCCAGAGTGGGAAAAACAGCTACGACTGGCCGGGCTGCTGCCCCTCTGCAACAGGGGCGCAAGCGCCCCTGATTAATGGCTTACTTTTTATTGAGGAACTTCACCGCCTTATCCGGGAAATCCGTAAACAACCCGTCCACGTCCGCCTGGTTATACAGGACGTCGTAAAGCTGCTCCACGTCCGCTGCATACGCTGGCAGCTGATCCGCGCGGACCGTATACGGATGCACCTGCAGCTTGCTGGCATGGGCTTCTTTCACCATCGCCGTCAGCTTCACGTGACCCGGCGTCGAGCCTTCCGCCACCAGCATATGGTAGTCCGGGCCAATGCCGTCAGCGTACTGCGCGATCTGCGCCATCGCCCCCGGTTTGAACATCCAGTCATAGCTGTAGTTCACCCACTTGCCGTCGGCCTGCCGCTGCTGGGTCTCATTCCAGTCGGTATAGGCGATAAGCTGCACCAGATTGAGATCCATCCCCATTTTCGGCTCCAGCTCCTGCTTGATGCGCTTGAGCTCGTTGGCGTCAAAGCACTGCAGATAAACCTTATCCTGCTTGCCGGTGTAGCCATATTTCTTCAGCACGTTCAGCGTGCTGGCGGCAATATCCTTGCCTTCCTGATGGTGGAACCACGGCGCTTTGATCTCCGGGTAGATGCCGATGTTTTTGCCGGTCGAATGGTTCAGCCCCTGCACAAACTCAATCTCCTCTTCAAAGGTATGAATACGGAAATCAGATTTACCCATCGGGAAACGGCCCGGATAAGTTTGCACGTTCTTGCCATCTTTCGGCTCAAACCCTTCGGTAAACTTCAGCGACTTTATCTCGGCGAGGGTAAAGTCGATGGCGTAGAAGCGGCCATCTTGACGCGCCCGCTGCGGGAAACGCTGGGCCACGTCGGTCACCCGATCCAGATAGTGGTCATGCAGCACCACCAGCCGGTCGTCTTTAGTCATCACCAGGTCTTGCTCGAGGTAGTCCGCCCCCTGCGCGTAGGCCATCGCTTTCGCCGGCAGGGTATGTTCCGGCAGATAGCCGCTGGCGCCGCGGTGGGCGATAACGATTTTCTCCCCCGCGACGGCGCTGAAAGAGAGCGCCGTCGCAGCCAGCAGCATTCCGCTCATCAGGGTGGTTAATGTGCTTTTCATCGCCGCTCCTTAAGCTTGTTTCATCTGTTGGTGATGGCGTCGTTCGCCCAGCATCACGATAATCAGCAGCAGGACCGCCAGCACGCTGCCGCCGATCATTACCATAAAGCCGCCGTCCCAGCCGAAGAAATCGACGGTATAGCCAACGATGGCGCTCGCGGCCACGGAGCCGCCGAGATAGCCAAACAGGCCGGTGAAGCCCGCGGCGGTGCCGGCGGCTTTTTTCGGCGCCAGCTCCAGCGCATGCAGGCCAATCAGCATCACCGGACCGTAAATCAGGAAGCCGATGATGATCATGCAGGCCATATCCACGCCCGGGTTACCCGGCGGGTTCAGCCAGTAGACGACGGTGGCGATGGTGACCAGGGTCATAAAGAAGACGCCGGTCGCGCCGCGGTTGCCTTTAAACACTTTATCCGACATCCAGCCGCACAGCAGGGTGCCCGGGATCCCCGCGTATTCATAAAGAAAGTAGGCCCAGGACGATTTATCCAGCGCGAAGTGCTTAACCTCTTTCAGGTAGGTCGGCGACCAGTCAAGAATGCCGTAGCGCAGCAGATAAACAAACACGTTCGCGATAGCGATGTACCACAGCAGCTTGTTCGGCAGGATGTACTGCATAAAGATCTGCTTTGCGGTCAGCTCTTCTTCGTGCTTCTCGCTGTAGTCGTCAGGATAATCGTTTTTGTACTCTTCGATCGGCGGCAGGCCGCAGGACTGCGGAGTATCGCGCATCATCGCGAAGGCGAAAATCGCCAGCAGGATCGCGCCGAAAGCCGGCATATACAGCGCCGCGTGCCAGTCGTTAAACCACGCCATCCCCAGCAGAAACAGCAGCGGCGGGATCCCGCCGCCGACGTTGTGCGCGCAGTTCCATACCGAAACAATACCGCCGCGCTCTTTCTGCGACCACCAGTGCACCATCGTACGTCCGCACGGCGGCCAGCCCATCCCCTGGAACCAGCCGCACAGGAACAGCAGGACGAACATCACCATAATGCTGGAGGTCGCCCAGGGGACGAAGCCCATCACCAGCATCACCAGCGCGGCAAGGATCAGGCCTGCCGGTAAAAAAATGCGCGGATTCGAACGGTCAGAAACCGAACCCATGATGAATTTCGAAAATCCGTAGGCGATAGAGATACCGGAAAGCGCAAAGCCGAGATCGCCGCGGGAGAACCCCTGCTCAATAAGATAGGGCATCGCCAAAGCAAAGTTCTTACGAACCAGATAGTAAGCGGCATATCCGAAGAAGATACCGATAAAGATCTGCCAGCGTAATCGACGATATAGCGGATCGATTTCCGCCGTTGGCAAACGCGCTTTATGCGCTGCGGGTTTAAATATACTTAACATATCAGCCTCCGTGGCCATTGCTGTTCTTCTGACGTCGTCGCAAAAAAACGTAATTTATTCACTGACTTCTGATTTGGTCGCGATAGTAGGCAAAGCGTAAATCTAATACTGTGAAATGTCGCACACTTTGTTACAGAAATATGACAGAACTTTCCAATATGCGCATAAAGTCACAACAAACGCTCGAATTACGCGCAAATATGCTCGAAATCAAACATTAAACGCGGTCGATATGGCTAAATGATGTAAAACGAACACAGAGGACAGGGAGATGGCCGATAGTCGTGAATATGACGTCATTATTATTGGCGGCGGCGCCACCGGCGCCGGGATCGCGCGCGACTGCGCGCTGCGCGGGCTGAAGGCGGCGCTGGTTGAGCGCTACGATATCGCCACCGGGGCGACCGGCCGCAACCACGGCCTGCTGCACAGCGGCGCGCGCTATGCGGTAACCGATAGCGAATCGGCGCGGGAGTGTATCAGCGAAAACCGCATCTTACGCCGCATCGCCCGGCACTGCATTGAGCCCACCAGCGGCCTGTTTATTACCTTGCCGGAAGACGATCCGGCGTATCAGCACACCTTTATCACCGCCTGCCAGCAGGCGGGTATTGAGGCCCAGCCTCTGACGCCCGCCGAGGCGCTGCGCATTGAGCCTGCGGTTAACCCGGCGCTGCTCGGCGCGGTGCAGGTCCCCGACGGCACCGTCGATCCTTTCCGCCTCACCGCCGCAAATATGCTCGATGCCCGCGAACATGGCGCCGCTATCCTCACCGGCTGCGAAGTCACCGGCCTGCTGCGTCAGGGCGATCGCGTCCATGGCGTCACGATCTACAACCATCAGCTCCGTGAATCGCGCACGCTGCGCGCGCAGGTGGTGGTCAACGCCGCCGGGATCTGGGGGCAGCGCATCGCAGAGTATGCCGACCTGCGCATCGCGATGTTTCCGGCAAAAGGATCGCTGTTAATCCTCGACCATCGCATTAACCGTCAGGTTATCAACCGCTGCCGCAAACCGGCTGACGCCGATATCCTGGTGCCCGGCGATACTATTTCGCTGATTGGCACTACTTCGATGCATATTCCCTATGACGAAATTGACGACAACCGGGTAACGGCCGAGGAGGTCGAAACGCTGCTGCGCGAAGGGGAAAAGCTGGCGCCGATCATGGGGCGGACGCGGGTACTGCGCGCCTACTCCGGCATACGTCCGCTGGTCGCCAGCGATGACGATCCCAGCGGGCGCAGCGTCAGTCGCGGTATTGTGCTGCTCGACCACGCCCGGCGCGACGGACTGGAGGGCTTTATCACCATCACCGGCGGTAAGCTGATGACCTATCGTCTGATGGCGGAGTGGGCCACGGATGCGCTCTGCCGCAAGCTCGGAAATACCGTCCCCTGTACGACCGCCGATACGCCGCTGCCGGGCTCGCAGGAGCCGGCGGAAGCCACGCTACGCAAAATCATCTCTTTACCTGCGTCGCTGCGCGGGTCGGCCATCTATCGCCACGGCGATCGCACCCCGGCCTGGCTTGGCGATAGCCGCCAGCACCGCAGCCTGGTCTGCGAATGCGAGGCGGTGACCGCCGGCGAGGTTCAGTACGCGGTCGAAAACCTGGCGGTGAAAAACCTGCTCGACCTGCGCCGCCGCACCCGCGTCGGCATGGGAACCTGTCAGGGCGAACTGTGCGCCTGCCGCGCCGCCGGGCTGCTCGCGCGTTTTAACGTCACCACTTCCGCACGATCCCTTACCCAGCTGTCTCAATTTTTGAACGAACGCTGGAAAGGCGTCCAGCCGGTGGCCTGGGGGGACGCGCTGCGCGAAAGCGAGTTCACCCGCTGGGTCTATCTCGGCCTGTGCGGATTACAAAAGGAGCATCAGGATGAAGTTTGATTGCGCCATCATCGGCGGCGGCCTCGCCGGACTGCTCTGCGGGCTGGCGCTCAACCAGCGCGGCCTGCGCAGCGTGATTATCAGCCGCGGCCAAAGCGCCCTGCACTTCTCTTCCGCCTCGCTGGATTTGCTTACCACGCTGCCGAATGGCGACACCGTCACCGATGTCGCTCACGGCATCGGCCAGCTGGCCCGCCAGCTTCCCGAACATCCCTATGCCAGGCTCGGCGCCGAACGGGTGATGGATTACGCCCGCCAGAGTCAGGCGCTGTTTGCCGACTGCGGTATCGCCATGCAGGGCGACGCCAGCCAGCCGCATCTGCGCGTGACGCCGCTGGGAACCTTACGCGCGGCCTGGCTATCTCCGCAGGAAATCGCCAGCGCGCCGCTGCCCGCCAGCGGCGTCGGCGTGGTCGGCATCAGCGGATTCGGCGACTTCCAGCCGCATCTTGCCGCCGCCTCTCTGAACCAGCACGGCGTGACCGCCGAAGCCCATGAGATAGATTTACCTCTCCTCGATGTGCTGCGCGATAGCCCATCCGAATTTCGTGCCGCCAATATTGCCCGCCGGCTGGACGATGAAGCGCACTGGCCGGCCCTGCTGGCGGCGCTGCGCCCGCTGGCGCAGCGGCATAATTTACTGATTATGCCCGCCTGCTTTGGCCTCGCCGACGATCGCCTGTACCAGTGGCTGCAGCAGCGCCTGCCCTGCCCGCTGCGCCTGCTGCCTACGCTGCCGCCGTCGGTGCCGGGGATGCGCCTGCACGCCCAGCTGCAGCGGCAATTTATCCGCAGCGGCGGGACCTGGCTGACCGGGGATGAAGTCATCGATATCAGCCACCGCAACGGTAGCGTTAACGCGATCTGGACGCGCAATCACGGCGATATCCCGCTGCGCCCGCGCTTCGCGGTGCTGGCCAGCGGCAGCTTTTTCAGCAACGGGCTGGTCGCCGAGCGCAGCGGCGTGCGCGAGCCGATCCTCGGCCTTGACCTGCAGCAGACGCTGCCGCGCGAGCGCTGGTATCAGCAGGACTTTTTTGCCTCTCAGCCCTGGCAGCGTTTCGGCCTGAAAACCGATGCGGATCTGCGCCCGCAGCTTCAGGGGCAGACGCTGGAAAATCTGTTCGCCGTAGGCGCGATCCTCGGTGGTTTTGACGCCATCGCGCTGGGATGCGGCGGCGGCGTTTGCGCGGTGACCGCGCTGCATGCTGCTGGGTTAATCGGCGAGCTTGCCGGAGGTGAATCATGAACGATACGCGCTTTGAACACTGTATAAAATGCACCGTTTGCACCACCGCCTGCCCGGTCAGCCGGGTTAATCCGCGCTATCCGGGGCCAAAACAGGCCGGGCCGGACGGCGAACGCCTGCGCCTGAAAGACGGCGCGCTCTACGACGAGGCATTGAAATACTGCATCAACTGTAAACGCTGCGAAGTTGCCTGCCCTTCGGACGTCAAAATTGGCGATATTATCCAGCGAGCGCGCATGGAGCACGGTCGGCAAAAGCCCACGCTGCGCGATGCGATCCTCAGCCATACCGACCTGATGGGCACCCTCTCCACGCCGTTTGCCCCGCTGGTCAACGCCGCCACCGGGCTGAGGCCGGTACGCCAAATCCTTGATGCCGCGCTTAAAATCGATCACCGCCGCACGCTGCCGAAATATGGCTTTGGTACCTTTCGCCGCGCGTATCGTCAGCTGGCCGCCCGGCAGGGGCAGTACGCCGAGCAGGTGGCGTTTTTTCACGGCTGCTATGTGAACTACAACAATCCGCAGCTGGGCAAAGATCTTATCCGCGTGTTCAACGCCATGGGCATCGGGGTGCAGTTATTGAGCAAAGAGAAATGCTGCGGCGTACCGCTGATTGCCAACGGTTTTTTTGCGAAAGCGCGCAAGCAGGCGCTGAGCAACGTCATCGCGATGCGGGAAAATAGTCTGCCCATTATTGCGACTTCATCGACCTGCACCTTTACGCTGCGCGATGAATATCCGCATCTCCTTGATATCGATAATCACGATATCCGCGACCGGATTGAGCTGGCGACTCGCTGGCTCTGGCGTCAGCTGGATAATGGGCGACCTCTGAAGCTAAAAACGCTGCCGCTGAAGGTGGTCTATCACACGCCCTGCCATATGGAAAAAATGGGCTGGTCGCTGTATACCCTTGAGCTATTGCGGCTGATCCCCGGCTTGCAGCTGGAGGTACTCGACTCGCAATGCTGCGGTATTGCCGGCACATACGGTTTCAAGGCGGAGAACTACGACTCATCGCAGGCGATGGGCGCGCCGCTGTTCCGGCAAATTGAGGAGAGCGGCGCGGATCTGGTGGTGACCGACTGTGAAACCTGCAAATGGCAGATAGAGATGTCCACCAGCAAACGCTGCGAACACCCCATCACCCTGCTGGCACAGGCGCTGGCCTGACGCCAGCGCCAGCACCGGGGGGCTAGTAGCTCCCCTTTCCCTCCGCCTGTTCGGCTATCGGCTTGAACATCGCCAGCCGTTTATCCAGCGCGCTGGTGTAAAGGTTGGTATCGACGCCAACGGCAACAAAATTCGCCCCCCACGCCAGCGCTTTGTGCGCCATCTCCGGATCGACGGCAAGGAATCCGGCCGCCTTACCCGCCGCGCGAATGCGGCGGATGCTCTGTTCAATAACCCGCTGCACTTCAGGATGACCGGCGTTATCCGGGTAGCCCAGCGAGGCTGACAGGTCCGCCGGGCCGATAAACACGCCGTCAATGCCCTCCACTTCAAGGATCGCATCCAGATTATCGAGGGCCGTTTTACTCTCTACCTGAATCAACAGGCACAGCGCATCGTTGGCCTGCGCCATATAGTTTTCGACCCGTCCCCAGCGCGCGGCGCGGGCCACTCCGGCCCCCACCCCGCGGGTACCCAGCGGCGGGTAGCGGGTAGCCGAGACAATCTCCCGCGCCTGTTCGGCGGTATCGACCATGGGGATCAGCAGCGTTCTGGCGCCGATATCCAGCACCTGTTTAATCAGGCTGCGATTGCCCTCTACCGGGCGAATGACCGGCTGGCTGGCGTAGGGCGCAATGGCCTGCAGCTGATGATAAAGATCCTGGATGGTATTGGGCGCATGTTCGCCGTCAATCAGCAGCCAGTCGTAACCCGAGGTGGCGGCAATCTCAGCCATATAAGAAGAGGTCGAGCTCAGCCACAGGCCAATTTGCGCTTCCCCTTGTAATAATCCCGCTTTAAATGGGTTCGATAAAATTGCGTTCATAGTTCTCCCTTACATTAATGCTGTACGCTGCCAGCCTGCGGCACGGCGCGGTTCACGCGCAGTGAAAAGATAATAACCACCCCGACAATCGCCACGCAGGCGAGCGTCACTAATCCGGCAGAATCACTGGCGAACATGGTTTCAGCCTGGACGCGGATAATGGGCGCCAGAAACCCGCCGATAGCGCCGAACAGGTTCACAAAGCCGATGCCAGCGGCCAGCGCCGTACCGGACAACAGCTGCGTCGGCATGGTCCAGAAGACCGGCTGCACGGCAATGACGCCGACGGCGGCAACGCACAGCGCGATAATCGCCAGCACCGGCGACACCAGCCCGGAGACCGCAATGCCAATTGCCGCCGCCAGCAGGGTGAATGCCGCCACATTACGCCGCTCGCCGGTGCGGTCGGAGTAGCGCGGAATCAGCCAGGTACCGAACAGCGCCGCCACCCACGGGATCGCGGTCACCACCGACGCCACGAACCCCACCTTGGTGCCGAGCAGCGCGGCAACCTGGGTTGGCAGGAAGAAGATCAGGCCGTAAACCGCCACCTGAATGGTGAGATAGATAATCGCCAGCTGCCAGACGCGGCCGTTACGCAGCGCATCGGACAAACGCGAGGTCACCTTTTTCTGCTCTTCGCTGGCCAGCTCGCTGATTAACGCCTGTTTTTCGGCAGCGCTCAGGAAGCGCGCCTTTTGCGGCGTATCGTCGAGCCAGAAGAAGGTGAAGAACCCCGCGCCGACCGCCAGCAGCCCCTCAATGATAAACATCCAGAACCAGCCGGGATGCCCCATAAAACCATGCATTTCCAGCAGCGCGCCAGAGAGCGGCGACCCGAGGGTCAGCGCCAGCGGCGCGCCCATATAAAACAGCCCCATAATGCTGGCGCGGTTCTGCTGCGGAAACCACTGGGACGTCAGGTAGATCATGCCCGGGAAAAAACCCGCTTCCGCGGCGCCCAGCAGGGTGCGCACCAGCAGAAACTTCGCTTCGGTATCCGCCCACGCCATCGCCGCGGAGAGAAGCCCCCACAGCAAGGTGGTGCAGCCGATCCACTTTCTTGCGCCGAATTTGCGCATCAGCAGGTTAGCGGGCACCCCGAGAAAGGCGTAGACCACAAAGAAAATCCCCGCTCCCAGCGCATAGGCTTCGTTGCTCAGGCCGGTATCCAGCTGATAGGTCTCTTTGGCAAAGCCGATATTCGAACGGTCAAGAAACGCCAGCACGTACAGCGCCAGCATAAAGGGGATCAAACGGGCGCGGTTTTTCTTCACCACGCTCTCAAGCAAGGCGTTGCTCATCGTAATATCCTCAACAATAGGCCGCACATCTGCGCTGTGCGGCACGACGGGATCAGTGGCTATAAGGACGTTTCAGATTACAGTCGCGGTTCAGCTCCACGCCGAAGCCCGGTTTGTCCAGCACGGTTTTATGAATGCGCCCGTTCACCGGTACCGGCTCATCAACCAGAATCGGGTCAAACTGCGGACGCATCGTTGAGCAGTCGGGGCTGGTCATCAGGAACTCGCTGAAAGGCGTGTTGGTAAAGGTAATGACCGCATGGTGCGAATAGACCGACGAGCCGTGCGGCACCACCAGCTGGCCGCGCGATTTGGCGATCGCCGCAATCTCCACCAGCGTGGTCAGGCCGCCGCACCAGCCCACGTCAGGCTGCATAATATCGATGCCGGTTTCCGACAGCGTGCGGAAGGATTGCAGCGTACCGTGGTGCTCGCCGCTGGTGACCATCATGCCGGCTGGCGCATTACGTTTAAGCTCGCGATAGCCTTCATACTGCTGCGGCGGCAGGCACTCCTCGATCCACTTAAGGTTAGAGGGCGCGCAGGCGTGGGCCAGTTTAGTGGCGTAGTTAACGTCCTGGCTCATCCAGCAGTCCAGCATCAGCCAGAAGTCCGGGCCGCACTTTTCGCGCATATCGGCCACCATCGCAGCATCTTTGCGGATCCCCGCGTCGCCATCGTGCGGCCCCCAGTGGGTCGGCATTTTGCCGCCAATAAAGCCCATCTCTTTCGCCAGGTCCGGACGCGCCCCGGTGGCGTAGAACTGAATTTCATCGCGCACCGCGCCGCCCAGCAGTTTGTAAACCGGCAGCCCAACCACTTTGCCGAACAGATCCCACAGCGCCAGGTCGACGCAGGAAATCGTATTCATCACCAGGCCGCCGGATCCGGAGTAGTACAGGGTGGCGTTGAGCATCTGGTCATGGATCAGTTTGATATCGCTGACGCATTTGCCTTCGATAAAGCGGTTGAGGTGTTTTTCCACGATAAAGCAGCCCATCTCGCCGGCGGTCGATACCGCAAAGCCGGTCTGCCCGTTTTCGGCTTCGGCCTCAACGATCAGCGTGCCGAGAACGTTGATGCCAAACGACTGGCGGGACTGTTCATACTGTTTATATTTGCTCATAGGCGTGGCGATATGATCGTCAATCCAGTGATTTGCCCCCTGGTCATGATAATCGCCGCCGCCAGCGCCTTTCTCTGCGGTAGCACCGCCAATAAACCAGGCGCGGACGTGTTTAATTTTCGGTAGGGTCATGATCTTCTCCTTATTATGAGGCTTGTTGTTCGAAGGGGCTTTTCCACCCCAGCAGACGGGAAATATCTTTGGCGCAGGCAATCGCCCTACCGGCGAGGTAATCGCGATTGTCTTCATTGATTTGCAGACGGGTACCCACCACGGAAATGGCGGCGGTCAGCTCGTTATTGGCATTAAAAACCGGCGCCGCCACGCAGCGAACGTCGGGATAGTCTTCGCCGTTATCGAAGCTCCAGCCGCGGGCGCGAATACGGCCCAGTTCATCGCGAAGCTGTTGGGCGCTGGTGATGGTGGTTGGCGTCGCCCGCTCCCACTGCAGCTCGCTGATAATCGACTCCTGAACCCGCTCGGGCTGCCAGGCCAGCAGGCATTTACCAATGCCGGAACGATATAACGACAGGCTCTTACCTTCATGCGAACGCACGCTGATGGTGGCCGGGGATTCAATCTTCAGAATGTAGTAGGCGTTGCCGCTGTCGATGATGCCCAGGTGGCAGAGCAGCCCGCACTGATCCATCAGCTGCGTCAGGCGCGGGCGCGCCAGTTCGCGCAGGTCCATTTTGCTCAGCGCCTGCCCGGCCAGCTCAACCAGCTTGGTCCACAGGCAGTAGTTATCCTGATTATCCATGCTGAGGAAGCGCTGTTTTTTCAGCTCTCCCAGCAGCAGATAGGCGGTGCTTTTCGGAATACCCAGTTCGTCAATAATGGTCGCCGCGCTGCAGGGGCCGATGCGGGCGATCAGATTGAGAATATCAATGGCGCGGGTCAGCGCCGGGACTTTGCTTGATTCCAACATACTGGACTCCAATCCTGAATACTGGAATCAGTGTTGCGGTTGTCGGGCGTGTAAATTGTGAGCGACTTCAAATGACGACGCTATTCCAGCCGGGTGGATGTTCAGAGGGAGAAAAATGCGAGATAGTACACAGAATTTTTTAAAGCAAGTACAACAGGCTGGACTCATCGCGCGCCGGGAGGGGCTCCCGACGCGGAGGTGGGTTTACGCTGAGAGAGATTCGACGACGTTAATCCAGCCGTGTTCACCGGCCACCGGCTGGCCGTTCAGCCAGCGGCGCAGCATGTTGAGGGCCATCATCGCGCACACTTCCTGACGCACCTGGAGGCTGTGGCGGTTGGTGGTGAATTTCACCCGCAGCGCGTGGGTGCCGTCCGGCGTGGAAAGCGCAAAGTTCAGGTGATCGCTCTCCTGACCACTCACCGCCAGCGCCAGACCGGCAAAGTGTTTTTCGCGCCGTTCCGCCGCCCAGCGCGCAGACTGCGCCAGGGTCTCCTCCTGCGCCGGAATGACTTCGCTGGCCAACAGCGGAGCGTTGACGCGAGAAAGCTGAAGCGCCAGCAGACCCCCGGTAAACTGCTCGCTCAGCGTCAGGCTTAGCTGACGCTGCTGCAGGCGACGGGCGATCTGCGCAGGCAGGCCTTCGGTACCTTCGAAAATCATGCTCTCTCCGGCCACCTTCTGCACTTCCGGCCACAGCGCCAGCATCGCCTCGCGCTGTTCGGCAGGCCCGGTCAGCTTCAGTTCGATAATCGGCATCGAGGAGCGATAGCCCATCACGACGCCCGGCGGCAGCTGCAGATGGTCGAGGCTCTGCGCCAGTTCGCTTTCGGAACGGCCGAAGGTGGTCAGGCGCAAACACAGCGGCGCAGCGGATAGCGGGAAACGTTCGCGCAGGCGCGGTAAGATTTCCTGTTCAACCATCACCTTAAATTCGGAAGGCACGCCGGGAGTGAAAAACATCAGGCAGCGGTTTAGCTGCACGGCAAAACCGCAGGCGGTCCCGACCGGGTTGTTGATCATCTCGGCGCTTTGCGGAATTTCCGCCTGTTTACGATTGCTGGCGGCCATGGGTCTTCCGCGCTCGGCAAAGAAACGGGTCATGGTTTCCAGCCAATCTTCGTGCAGAATTAACCCTTCGCCTTTGGCCGTCGCCGCGGCCAGCGCGCTCAAATCGTCGCTGGTCGGCCCCAGGCCGCCGTTAACGATCAGCACGTCAGCGTGTTCGCTGCGCTCGCGTAAAATCGCCACCAGGGAGTCGAGGTCGTCACCCACGGTATGGCGACGCGTTAAGGGTAATCCTTGATTAAAAAAGAAATCCGCCAGCCACGCGGCATTGGTGTCGATGATTTGCCCATGCAGCACTTCATCGCCGGTGGACAGCATTTCCACGTTTAACATTGTGAACTCCAGCCTGATAAGTAGAAATACTATATCGCAAAGCGGCTGGTGAAAAAGCCTGAAAATCAGGCGCGGCGGAATACCGCGCCGGAGAGATTAGAAGCTGGCGTTGACGCCGACGTACGGACCGTCCGCGACCGCGTTATCGCGGTTGCCGTCTTTACCCGCCAGGTTAAGGTAGCGGTAACCGGCTTCGATGCTCAGAGGGCGCATAATGGTAAAGCGCGCGCCGGCATTGGCTTCCTGATAGCTGTCGATACCGCTGGAGAGTGAATCGGGAGAGTAATAGTATTCGCCGAACAGGCGGAAGCTGTCGCCGATTTTCCACTGCAGACCGCCGCCAACCGCCGCCGCGTAGCCCTCATCGCCATTGTTCGGGTTGGTGTAAACGCCTTTTCCGCCCACGGTGGCCAGGAATGGCCCCAGGGGAATGTTCAGGCCCAATCCCAGCCCCGCCGCATCGCCGTCGTCATCATTGTGCAGCCAGTTGCCGGTTACCGCCAGGCCGGTCGATTCCGTACCGAATCCGACGCCAAGGTTAGTGTAGTGCTCGCCGGCCTGCCCGCTGACGCTGATCGCATTTGCCGCCGTCGAGACGAACATCATGCCGGCCAGGGCCATAAATATGCTTTTTTTCATTTTTATCTATCCAGAAAATAATAATAAGAAAATCCCAAAAAACCGCGAAATTGTACTGCTCCGTTTTAAGGAATCAATGCGTTATAGCGCGCTTTTACCGCGTGATTGTAACCAGTTGCTTCGGGAGCCTTGTTAACGGTCTCAGATATCAATTCAATAGTCAGGGTCAAATTGCTGGGTCTCAGCCTTTATTATACAAATAGGCTCCAGCTTATTTCGTCGTCGCAAAGAGATGAATAAGTTACATAAAACTTTGTCAGGAGATAAAGATGAGCAAAAAAGGATTAACCACCGCCGCCGGCGCCCCGGTTGTCGATAATAACAATGTCGTCACCGCAGGCCCGCGCGGCCCGATGCTGCTGCAGGATGTCTGGTTTCTGGAAAAACTGGCCCACTTCGACCGTGAGGTTATCCCGGAACGCCGAATGCACGCTAAAGGCTCCGGCGCTTACGGTAAACTGACCATTACCCGCGATATCACCCGCTATACCCGCGCAAAACTGTTTGCCGAAATCGGTAAAACCACCGATCTGTTCCTGCGCTTCTCAACCGTCGCCGGAGAACGCGGCGCCGCTGACGCCGAGCGCGATATTCGCGGTTTCTCGATCAAGTTTTATACCGAAGAAGGCAACTGGGATCTGGTGGGCAACAATACGCCCATTTTCTACCTTCGCGACCCGCTGAAGTTTCCCGACCTTAACCACGTCGTGAAGCGCGACCCGCGCACCAACCTGCGTAACCCCACCTGGAAATGGGACTTTTTCTCCCTGCTGCCGGAAACGCTGCATCAGTTAACGATTGATTTCAGCGACCGCGGCCTTCCGCGTTCCTATCGCCATATGCACGGTTTCGGCAGCCACGCGTTCAGCTTTATTAATGCCGATAACGAACGTTTTTGGGTGAAATTCCACTTCAAATCCCAGCAGGGGATCGCCAACCTGATGGATGATGAAGCGAAACGACTGGTGGCAGAGGACCGCGAGAGTTCGCAGCGCGATCTCTATGAGTCGATTGAAAAAGGCGATTTCCCGCGCTGGACCTTCTACGTGCAGATCATGCCGGAAGCGGACGCCAGCCGGGTCCCTTATAACCCCTTCGATCTGACCAAAATCTGGCCGCACGCTGATTATCCGCTGATGGAAGTCGGCGTGCTGGAGCTCAACCGCAACCCGGACAACTACTTCGCAGAAGTTGAGCAGGTCGCGATGAATCCGGCCAACGTGGTGCCCGGGATCGGCTTCTCTCCGGATCGCATGCTGCAGGGACGGCTGTTCTCCTACGGCGATACCCAGCGCTATCGTCTGGGCGTCAACCATCATCAAATTCCGGTCAATGCGCCGCGCTGCCCGTTCCATAACTACCACCGCGACGGCGCGATGCGCGTTGACGGCAATAGCGGTAACGGCGTCACCTATGAACCCAACAGCTTTGGCGCGTTTCAGGAACAGCCGGACTTTAGCGAGCCGCCTTTAAGCCTTGAAGGCGCGGCGGCCCACTGGAATCATCGGGAAGATAACGACTACTTCAGCCAGCCGCGCAGGCTGTTTGAGCTGTTAAGCGAAGATGAACATCAGCGTATGTTCCAGCGTATCGCCAATGATATGCGGGATATCCCTGAGTTTATTCAGCAGCGACAAATTGGCCTGTTCAGTGAAGTCCACCCCGACTACGGCGCGGGCGTGGCTGCGGCGCTGAAAGCCTTAAAGCACGGAGAGTAATGCTGATGGCAGCCCTTGCGGCTGCCATTTTACGGTTTTTAAACGCGCTTAGTGCCGAAGCTTAGCGAGCCGCCGCAGCGACAAACCGGTTAGCTTTGCGACCTGAGAGGGCTCAAGCCCATCATCCAGCATCGCCTGAGCAATGCGTTGCGTCGCCTCCTGCTGTCCTTGATGCCGGCCTTCTTGTCGGCCTTCATTCCGGCCTTCCTGTCGACCCTTTCGTAAACCTTTTTCTATCCCCGCCTTCATTCCCTGAAGGACCCCCTCTTTACGGCCACGCTCTTCCAGAAAATGAGCAATATTCATCAGCGTCTCCTTATGCGGCTTGAGTGGCGTCTTTTGCGCGAGCTTGCGTAAAAAGGCCACCGGATCGGCGGCGTTGCCCGCCTGAAGCATATAATTCAGCAAAGTTTTAAACTGCCGACGCGTAGTGTATCCCAAGGATAATATCCTGACCAGTTGCTCAGAAATGTCCATCAAATCCCGCTGGCGGATATGTTTTTGCAGCAGTTCCAGCATAGCGACACGGCGGTGCTGCACAAGCCGATCGTCAGGAATCACCGTGACGTCTATCAGTGGAAAACGCTGGCTATACAGCCGCTCGGCCACCTCTGGCTGAGGGAAATCATCCAGCCAGCGCGTCGAGTACGGGTAAGGAGCGATCCTGCCGTGATAAAATAGTAGAGGAATAACCAGCGGCAGCTGATGATGCCCTTTATCAAGGTGGCGCTGCATGGCCGCGATGGCGTATCGCATCAGGCGAAACGCCATATGCCTGTAGGGAGAGCTTTGATGCTCTATAAGAATGTAGATGTACCCCTCTCCGTGCTGGGTTTTTAACGAATAAAGAATATCCGAATGGCTTGCGCGTAGGTCCTCTTCAATAAAACTGCCGGATTCCAGCTGCAGCGTTCGCAGATCGCACTGTTCCCGCCAATGCTTCGGCAAATGAATAGACAAAAAATCGCGCGCCGTTGCCCGTTGGGACAAAAGGTGTTTAAACACCGCATCGTGCGGTGAGTGGCTTGCTATCTGTTCCATGATGGCCCCTGACCCGTTAACCTACGCTCACCCTACCACCGCACGCGTTCGCCGCGCGTTTTCGCTTGCGGTTTGCCGAGGCGGCTCGCAAACTGGGCCTTCCCGTTATTTATCCCTGTCATCAGTAAGGAGAAATCATGCGTCAAAGGACTATCGTCTGCCCGCTCATTCAACATGAAGGCCACTATCTGCTGTGCAAAATGGCCGACGATCGCGGCGTATTTCCCGGCCAGTGGGCGCTCTCCGGCGGCGGCGTTGAGCCAGGCGAGCGCATTGAAGAGGCGCTGCGGCGAGAAATTCGCGAGGAGCTGGGCGAAAAACTGCAGCTGACCCAGATTACGCCGTGGACCTTTAGCGACGATATCCGGGTTAAAACCTACGCCGATGGCCGCCGGGAAGAGATTTATATGATTTACCTGATCTTCGACTGCATCAGCGCCAATCGCGAAGTGACGATCAACGAGGAGTTTCAGGACTACGCCTGGGTGAAGGCAGAAGATCTTCCCCACTATGATTTGAACGCGGCGACCCGCAGGACGCTCACCCTGAAAGGCCTACTCTGAACAAGCGCGCAAAAAGCGCAGCCTGACCTTCAGCCCGCCCAGCGTTTCGCTACGCAGCAGCTGCGGATGGCTGCGGTGCAGGCGCGCAATATCGCTGACCAGCGCCAGTCCGAGCCCGGCGCCGGGGTTGTCACCCACGTTTTCCAGACGATGGAACGGCATGAGCGCCTGCTGAATCTGCGCATCATCGATCCCGGGCCCGCTGTCTTCGACCTCCAGCAGCACCGCCTCTCCGTCACGATGCAGGCTGACCGTGACGATACCGCCCTGCGGCGTATAGCGAATCGCGTTATCCAGCAGATTCGCGCACAGCTCGCTCAACAGCACACCATCGCCGGCAATGGTCACCGTCGAGGGTTCCCCCTCATAGCCGAGATCGATAGCCTTGCTCCGCGCCTGCTGAAGACGCGAAAAGCAGCTGTTGTGGACGATCTCATGCAGGTCCACCGGCGGGAACGCGTGCTCGCCCTGCTCTTTCCGTTTGATGGTAGCCAGCTGCAGCAGGCGTTCGGTAAGCAGAATCGTACTGTCAAGCGTGCCGCTCATCGCCTCCAGGCTCTCTCGCCATAGCCGGGGATCGCCGCTCGCCAGCGCCACTGAGGCCTGCGTTTTCAACACCGCTAAAGGCGTTTTGAGCTGATGCGACGCGTCGGCGCTAAAGCGCTCCTGGCGGGAGATCATCACCCGTAACCGGTCGATATAGCGGTTAAAGGCCACGATCAGCAGACGGGTTTCCGACCACGGCAGCAGCTCCGGCAGCGGCGTCAGCAGGCCGGGTTCGCGCCGCACCATGAGCGCCGAAAGCCGGCGCATCGGCCGCAGCACGCGGCGCAGCAGCCAGCCGGTGAGCACCAGCGTCAACAGCACTAATAGCCCCTGCGAGATCCATGATGAAAACAGCAGCTGTCCCGCCAGCCAGCGCCGCGACTGCAGCGTTTCGGCGATGTAGATTTCCGCCATGCCGACAACGCCGCCTTCGTTAACCGGCTGCAGCAGGCGCGCCACGCGAATGGCCTGACCGCGATATTCAGTATGATAAAACCACGCCAGCGCCGGATAGAGCTCGGTTCGAGAGGTCGATGGCGGCATCGATGGCAGGTCGTCAAAACCGGAAATCACCCGCTTCTCGGGATCGAGCACCTTATAGTACAGCCGATCGTTCATATTCAGCTCGAAGCTGTCCAGAACCACCCAGGGGACATTCACCTCCAGCCTACCGCGGCGAACCACCAGGCGTTCCGCCACCGTGCGGGCGGATGAAAGCAGCGTGCGATCGTAAGCCTGGGTTGCCGCCTGCAGAGCGCTGACGTAGCTATTGAACGCCGACAGCCCCCATAGCAAAACCAGCGGCAGGCCGAGAAACAGCAACAGTTGAGCGAATAACGACTGCGGTTTACCCCACCTCATGAGCGAGCTCCAGCACGTAGCCCAGGCCACGCAGGGTCACGATACGCACGTTGCTCTCCTGAAGTTTCTTACGCAGACGATGGATATACAGCTCAATGCTTTCCGGGCTGACGTCATCGTTCAGGCTGAAAACCTGTTCAAACAGCTGCTGGCGCGACACCGGCCGCGTACGGCGAAACATCAGCACCGTCAGCAGCGCCTGCTCGCGCGGCGTCAACGACAGCGTTTGTCCGCAGAGTAAAAAATAGCCTTCATCGCGATATTCCAGCGCGCCGATCTGCTGAACCTCATGCACCTGGCCTTCGCTACGCCGCAGCAGCGCGCGCAGCCTCGCATCCAGCTCTTCAAGCTCAAAAGGCTTCGGCAAATAGTCATCGGCGCCGACGTTCAGCCCTTTAACCCGATCCGCCACCGCGCTGCGGGCGGTGAGTAGCAAGACGGGAAGGGTCTGCCCGCGCTTTCGCAGGCGCTGCACCACCTCCAGACCGTCCAGTCCCGGCATGCCAATATCCAGCACCGCCAGCGCATATTTTTCGCTTTGCAGCAGATGATCGGCCGCGCGACCATCCAATACGCAGTCCACGGCAAACCCGCCCTGCACCAGCGCTTTCTCCAGCCAGTGAGCCAGCTCACGGTTATCTTCTGCCAGTAAGAGACGCATATCACATCCTGAAAAGTTGCTGCCGCATTGAAAGGGAAATGAAAGGTAATTGTTTTAACAATCACGCAACCGAATAGCCACATGCCGGTTCACATAATTAAAAAAACGTCTCCTGTATCTGACTGAGGAAGCTTATGAATATGCCATTCCTGCGCCGTGCTGGCGCCATTGCATTATGCCTTTTAACCGCCTCTGCCCTGGCCGCCGAGGCGCCTTCCCGTACCGAATGTATCGCGCCCGCCAAGCCCGGCGGCGGCTTCGACCTCACCTGCAAGCTGATCCAGGTCAGCCTGATGGAAACCGGCGCCATCGAAAAACCGATGCGCGTCACCTACATGCCCGGCGGCGTAGGCGCTGTGGCCTACAACGCGATCGTCGCCCAGCGCCCCGGCGAACCCGGTACCGTAGTTGCCTTCTCCGGCGGCTCGCTGCTCAACCTGGCGCAGGGCAAGTTTGGCCGCTACGGCGTGGATGATGTGCGCTGGCTGGCCAGCGTCGGCACCGATTACGGCATGATCGCAGTCCGCGCCGACTCGCCGTGGAAAGACCTGCCGTCGTTTATGGCGGCGATGGAAAAAAATCCCGCCAGTATCGTCATCGGCGCCGGCGCCTCCATTGGTAGCCAGGACTGGATGAAAGCAGCGCTGCTGGCGCAAAAAGCCAACGTCGATCCGCACAAAATGCGCTACGTGGCGTTTGAGGGCGGCGGCGAACCGGTCACCGCGCTGCTGGGCAATCACGTACAGGCGGTCTCCGGCGATCTCAGCGAAATGGTGCCTTATCTCCAGGGCAATAAAATCCGCGTGCTGGCGGTGTTCGCTAACGAAAGGCTGCCGGGTGCCCTCGCCGATGTCCCCACCGCCAAAGAGCAGGGCTATGACCTGGTCTGGCCGATTATTCGCGGCTTCTTCGTGGGTCCGAAAGTCAGCGACGCCGACTATCAGTGGTGGGTGGATGAGTTCACGAAATTGCAGCAGACCGACGCGTTCAAAAAGCAGCGCGAGCTGCGCGGCCTGTTCGAATTCAATATGAACGGTAAGGAACTGGACGCCTACGTTAAACAACAGGTGGAAGCGTATCGCCTGCAGGCGAAATCCTTTGGCCTGGCCAAATAATTTACGGAGGTTGCGATGAGCGATCGTATTTTTGCCGGAGTGTGGCTGCTGCTCTGCGCGGGTGGAATGTTTATCGCCTGGCAAATTCACAGCGAATACGCCTATGAACCCGTCGGCCCACGCCCTTTCCCGGTCGGCATTATCGGCCTGATGCTGGCGTGCTCTGTCTTGCTGCTTCTGCGTCGGCCCGACGCCATCACGTGGCCCGGGCGCCGGATTTTACAACGTCTATTAACCATGGTGGTTGCGCTGGGGATCTATGCGTGGGGTTTTGAATGGCTGGGTTTTCCTCTGGCCACCGCGCTGCTGACCGCCGTGTTTGGCCTGCTGTTTGGCGCCACCCTGCCCGCCGCCGGGGTAGCCGGCGTCGCGATGGGCATCGCGCTGTGGTACGTCTTTGACGCCCTGCTTGATGTCACCCTGCCGCTCGGCGTTTGGTTGAGTTAACGGAGAAGGTTATGGATATCTGGATTTATTTATCGCAGGGCTTCGCCGTTGCCATGACGCCGGGCAACCTGACCATCGCGCTAATTGGCTGCTTTGTTGGTACTATCGTCGGTCTCCTGCCGGGTCTGGGCCCGATTAACGGTGTCGCGATCTTACTGCCGCTGGCCTTTGCTCTGCACCTGCCCGCGGAATCAGCGCTAATCCTGCTGGCTACGGTCTATATTGGTTGTGAATACGGCGGGCGCATTTCGTCTATCCTGCTTAACGTACCCGGCGATGCCGCCGCCATTATGACCGCTCTCGACGGTTATCCGATGGCGCAGCAGGGACGCGGCGGCGTAGCGCTGTCGATCTCTGCCGTGAGCTCCTTTGTTGGTTCAACGATCGCTATCGGCGGGATCATCCTGTTCGCCCCGGTGCTGGCGCAGTGGTCGCTGGCGTTCGGCCCGGCGGAATATTTCGCCCTGATGATTTTTGCCATCGCCTGCCTTGGCAGCATGATGGCGGAAAATCCGCTGAAGTCGTTTCTCGCCGCGCTAATCGGTTTGGGGCTGGCGACGGTGGGCGTTGATGCCAATACCGGCGTGTACCGCTTCACGTTCGACAGCGTTCATCTTTCCGACGGCGTGCAGTTTATCGTGGTGGTGATTGGTCTCTTTTCGGTTTCGGAGATTTTGCTGATGCTGGAGAGCACCAGCGGCGGACAGAAGCTGGTACGGAAAACCGGACGCATGCTGTTTAACGCCAAAGAGGCGGGCCAGTGCGTGGGCGCGACCCTGCGCTCATCGGTGGTGGGTTTCTTTGTCGGCATTCTGCCGGGCGCAGGGGCGACCATTGCCAGCGCCATCACCTATATGACCGAGAAAAAGCTCAGCGGCAATAGCGCTACCTTCGGGAAGGGCGATATTCGCGGCGTCGCGGCGCCGGAAGCGGCGAATAACGCCTCCGCCTGCGGCTCGTTTATTCCGATGCTCACGCTCGGCGTTCCCGGCTCCGGGACTACCGCGGTGATGATGGGCGCCCTCACCCTCTACAACATCACGCCGGGACCGGCAATGTTTACCGAACAGCCGGATATCGTCTGGGGGTTAATTGCCGCGCTGCTCATCGCCAACGTGATGCTGCTGATTATGAACATTCCGCTGATCGGCCTGTTCACCCGCATGCTGACGATTCCGCTATGGTTTCTGGCCCCGGCCATCGCCGCCGTGTCCGCGGTCGGCGTCTACGCGGTGCACAGCACCACCTTCGACCTGCTGTTGATGGTTGGGCTGGGCGTGCTGGGCTACATTATGCGTAAGATGCACTTCCCGATGTCGCCGCTGATCTTAGGGTTTGTGCTGGGAGAGATGCTGGAGCAGAACCTGCGCCGCGCGCTGTCCATCAGCAACGGCAACGTGGCGATTCTGTGGCAAAGCGGCGTAACGAAAACGCTTCTGTTTCTGGCCATCGCGGTGATTGTTGTCCCCCCGCTGCTGCGGTACTGGCGGAAGCGCCAGCTTAATACGCAGGGCGACCTGCCCTCTTCCTGATGCTCAACGTCATTGGCGGTCGCTCAGCGCCGCCAATGACGGTATACGTTGAATTTCCACCACATCTGCCTGATAGTTATCGTTTTAACTTTCTGGTGATCCGTTATGACCGTCGCCGCATCCCGTTCGGGGTTAACATTCGCCGCGTTGGCGCTGGCCCTGATGCTTGTTTACACCGGTATCAGCGCAGGGGATAAGCTCACCTGGCTGATGGAAGTGACGCCGGTGATTATCATCGTTCCGCTTTTGCTGGCCACGCGCTCGCGCTATCCGCTGACGCCGCTGCTTTACACGCTGATTTTCTTCCATGCCATCATTTTGATGGTCGGCGGTATGTACACCTACGCGAAAGTGCCCATCGGCTTTGACGTACAGGCGTGGCTGGGACTGAGCCGTAACCCCTATGACAAGCTGGGGCACTTTTTCCAGGGGCTGGTGCCGGCGCTGGCGGCGCGGGAGATTCTGCTGCGCGGCGGCTACGTTCACGGGCGTAAAATGCTCGGTTTCCTGGTCTGCTGTATTGCGCTGGCGATTAGCGCCGTCTATGAACTGATCGAATGGTGGGCGGCGCTGGCGCTGGGACAGGGCGCGGATGAGTTTCTCGGCACCCAGGGCGATCCCTGGGATACCCAGTCGGATATGTTTTGCGCCCTGCTCGGCGCGCTGACCACCGTTTTAGCGCTGGGCCGCTGGCATACGAAGCAGCTACTGACCGTCCAGCGCGTCTGAGTCGGGCATCGCCTGCTGGTTGACCCAGTCACGTAGCGCCCGGCGGGAAATTTTAATTCCGCCGGTTTTCAGCGATTCAGGCAGCCGCAGCCAGCGCACCGGCTGCTGAAACCGCGCCAGCTTATCGGCGCACCAGCCCGCCAGCGCGGACGGGTCGTCATTCTCGCCGCACTCCACCACCGCCACCGGCCGCTGGCCAAACTCCGCATCATCCTGCGGCACGATGAAAACTTGCGTAATCCACGGATGAGCGCCAATCACCCGCTCCACTTCTTCCGGCTGAATACCTTCTCCGCCGCTAAAAAAGAGGTTGTCCACTCGTCCGAGGATAGTCAGCCTGCCGTGCTCCAGCCGGCCCCGATCGCGAGTGGCGAACCAGCCGTCGGCATTAGCGAGGGGGACAATTTGCCCATCGCGCCAGTAGCCTGCGGCGATGCTGTCCGACCGCAGCCACACTTCACCATCGACAATCCGCACTTCGCGCCCCGGCAGCGGCTGCCCGACATCCGCCAGGCCGTCCGCCTCCTTGGCGCATACCGTGGAGGCAAACTCGGTGAGGCCGTAGCCGCACCAGCAGCGAATACCGCGCTTACCGGCCTGCTCGGTTAGCGCCACCGGGATCGCCGCGCCGCCGAGCAGAACCGCTTTCAACGACACCTCGGCGTCGCCGCTGAGCAGGCGCCAGAGCTGGGTCGGCACCAGAGAGGCATGGGTACAGCCGCGTAACGCCTGTTCCAGCGGCTGCTTGTCGCGTACCGTCAGGCCTGCGCCAGCTAACAACCAGCGCCAGAGAATCCCCTGGCCGGAAACGTGAAACAGCGGTAGCGACAGCAGCCAGTCGTCCTGCGGCGCAAAGGGTATCATCGCCAGCACGCCCTCTGCGCTGGCAAGATGGGCGCGAAAAGCGTGCACCGCCGCTTTCGGTAGTCCCGTCGACCCCGAGGTTGGTGTCATGGACGCGATACGATCTTCTCGCCAGGCGACCGCGTGCACGCCGTCGCCGGCGCGCAACGCTAATGGATTAAGCGCCACCGGAAGGTCGCCGCCGTTTAGCACCAGCGCGTGGCGCAGTCCCAGAGACGGCAGCAGTTCCGCCAACAGAGGAGCAGGCAGCTGCGGATTCAGCGGCAGGACGCGCGCGCCACACTGCAGGAGGGCCAGCCACGCCAGCAGAGCATCGGGCTGGTTGTAAGCGCGAAGCAGCACGCCATCGCCGTCGCGAACGCCCTGGGCGTGGAATCCCCCCGCCAGCGCATCAATTTGCGCGCACAGTTCCCGCCAGCTTAGCCGCCGCTCGTTCAGGCGCAGCGCCTGAGCCTCTTCTCGCAGCCGCCGCCAGTGGCGCCAGGGCCAGTCGCTAAAGGTCACAGCAGCGGCTCCAGCTCATCAACGTGCAGACACGGCAGCTCGCTTTCCGGCCAACGGCGCACCAGCTGGGCACGCATCAGGCTCAGCGTGTCCAGACCGGGGATCGTGTCCGGGGTCAGCCAGGCGGCGATTCGCGCCAGCTGCGTCAGGCCAAGGCTCGACTCAATGGCGGAACTGATGACCGCCGTCAGCCCCAGGGCATGCGCCTGCGCCACCTGCTGCCGCACTTTTTGCAGACTGCCGGTCAACGTCGGTTTAATCACCACCGCCCGCAGCCCCGGCTCGGCGGAAAAGGTAAAGTCCGCCTCGCGCAGGCTCTCATCCCAGGCGATAGCGATACCCGTTTGTTGGGCAAAAGCGCGCGAATCATCGCGGTTTTTACAGGGTTCTTCGAGAAAGGCGATGCGGCTGCGATAGTGTGGATTCACGTATTTGGCAAACTGCTGCGCTTTCAGCGGCGTCCAGGCGCGATTAGCGTCGAGGCGTAGCGTCAGATCGGGAATCGCCTCCAGCAGCAGGTTGACCACCATGCCGTCGCGCACCGCCTCATACAGGCCGACTTTGACCTTGGCGACTTTTTCGCCGGGCATCAGCGAAAGCCTGGCGAACAGCTCGTCCGGATCGCCGGCGCAGAGCGGCGCCGCACGATAGTCCGCCGCCTGCGGCAGCTCGCCGCACAGTTCCGCCAGTGCGCAGCTCGCCCCGAAAGCCGCCGACGGCGGCGTTGGCAACGCGCCCTCTTCGCCATCGCGCCAGGCGCTCGCCCACGCCAGCAGCGCAGCCTGCGCCTCATCCAGCGTTTCCAGGCTGAATCCGGGCAGGGGAGATATTTCCCCCCAGCCTTCGCGCTCGCCGTCGCGCAGGCGCAGAAGCAAACCATCGCGGGTTTTTAACCGCCGTTCACGCAGCACCACTCCCGCGTCCATCGGTAGCTGCCAGCGGTAGACCTGCGCCTGCCGCATTACGGATTCCGTTTAAATTTGCTGAAGTCCGGCTGGCGCTTCTGATTGAAAGCGTTGCGCCCTTCCTGACCCTCTTCGGTCATGTAAAACAGCATGGTGGCGTTACCCGCCAGCTCCTGCAGTCCCGCCTGGCCGTCGCAGTCGGCGTTCAGCGCCGCCTTCAGGCAGCGCAGCGCCATCGGGCTGTTCTGCAGCATTTCCCGGCACCAGCGCACGGTCTCTTTTTCCAGGTCCGCCAGCGGCACCACCGTATTCACCAGCCCCATATCCAGCGCCTGCTGCGCGTCGTACTGGCGGCACAGGAACCAGATCTCACGGGCTTTTTTCTGCCCGACGATGCGCGCCATATAGGAGGCGCCCCAGCCGCCGTCGAAAGAGCCGACTTTCGGGCCGGTCTGGCCGAAGATGGCGTTTTCCGCCGCGATAGTCAGATCGCACATCATATGCAGGACGTGGCCGCCGCCGATGGAGTACCCCGCCACCATCGCCACCACCGGTTTCGGGCAAGTGCGGATCTGGCGCTGAAAATCGAGAACGTTGAGGTGATGAACGCCGGAATCATCCTGGTAGCCGCCGTAGTCGCCGCGGACTTTCTGATCGCCGCCGGCGCAAAACGCTTTATCGCCTTCACCGGTCAGAACGATGACGCCAATATTGTCGTCATAGCGGGCATCCGCCAGCGCCTGAATCATCTCTTTGACGGTCAGCGGGCGGAAAGCGTTGCGTACCTGCGGGCGGTTGATAGTAATTTTGGCAATCCCGTCCGCCGATTTTTGGTAACGAATGTCGGTGTAGCCTTCGGAGCAGTCCTGCCATTCAATCGGGGCGTAAAGCATGGCTTCATCAAGAGAGATCATAAAGTGTCCTTCGGTTAACTCGCTAAAAACTGCGCCAGACAAGCCACGACAGCATCGGGGTTTTCCCGATGCGCGTTGTGTCCGGCATGATTAATCACGTGCGCGGTGGCGGAGAGTTCACCCGCGATGGCGCGAAACTTGCCGTCGCGTTCTCCGCAAAGATAATGAAAAGGGAAATCGCGCGCCCGTAACGACGCGCGCAGATCGGGTTGTTCCGCCAGCGAGCTGGCCTGCAGCATCGCCGCCAACGCTCCGCCGTTATTGCGGCTGCGTAGCGCAACCAGCGCCGCCCGCTGCGCTGCGTCCAGGGAAGCGAAGACCGGCTGCTGATACCAGTCGGCAAAGACCTGGGTCAGCGGCTCGCGGCGAAAGCGTTCAGCCCAGGCGGCATCGCTGCGCCGGCGCAGCCTACGCTGGTTATCATCCCCCAGGCCCGGATGCCCCCCCTCGACGACCAGCCCGCAGAGCCCTTCGCGCGGCTGGCTGACATAGAACATCGCCACCCGTCCGCCGAGGGAGTATCCCACCAGCCAGTACTTAAGTATGTTGTAACTATTAAGCGTATTCTTAATCAACTCGCTGACATCGGCAAAATGGTTTACGGCGATATGCGCCGATCCGCCGTGGCCAGGCAGGTCAATATAGAGACGCGGATACGCGCCAAACGCCTGCCCCACCGTGCGCCACTCATGACTATCCCCGGCAAAACCGTGCAAAAAGACCAGCCAGGGATAGCCCGGCAGGCCGCTTTCAGCCACCGCGTGCAGCGTCATAGCTGACTCACCTGCGCCAGCAGCTGCTGAAGCGTTTGCGTACCGTCGGTTTCATTAACCGCCAGTTCAATCAACGTCGCGCCGGGTCCTCGCCAGGCAACGTCCAGCGCCTGCTCCAGCTCATTCCAGTCCGCAGGGCGATGGTAAGTCAGATTGAACATCGCCGCCGCGTGCGCGAAATGGATATTCTGCGGCATCAGATAGAACTGGCTGCGCTGCTCCTGCGGCGTGGGCAGCAGGGAAAAAATCTGCCCGCCGTTATTGTTGACGACAATCAGCACCAGCGGCGCGGAGGCCTGATGCAGCAGGGCCAGCGAGTTGAGATCGTAAAGCGCCGAAAGATCGCCGACGATAGCCAGCGTCGGACGCGCGCTGGCGCGCTGTACCCCGGCCGCCGTCGCCAGCAGGCCGTCTATTCCGCTGGCCCCGCGATTGCTGTAGACCGGGTAACCTACCGGTAGCTGCGACAGCGCGTCAATTAAGCGCACCACCAGGCTGTTGCCGACAAACAGCTGGCCCTGTTCCGGCAGATAGCGCCGGATTCGCTGCGCCAGCTGGGCTTCGCCGAAATCCTCGCTGCTGGCGACCGCCGCCTGCCATGCCTGGCGCGAAAGCTCGGGAATGACGGTGGGCCACGGCTGTCGTTTTTCCGCCGGATGCTGTTCAAGCCAGCGGTCGATGGCGCACACCAGCCGGCGACCGCGATGCTGGGCGGGATCCAGTCGCCCCGGCAAATTATCCACCAGCCAGTACTCTTCGGGTTCGCAGGTGGCCTGCCACTGCAAAACGCGTTTGCTGGTCAGGCTGCTGCCCAGTTGAACAACGATTTGCGCCTGCGCCAGTTCACTGACCGCCTTGCCGTTGCCCAGCCACAGGTCGGCGCAGGGGAGCGGCTGCCCGGTTTGCGAGAGCACATCGCCAATCAGCGGCCAGCCGAGGGTTTTCGCCCACTCGGCCACCTTGACGCCCTCTTCCGCGCTCATCCGTCCGGCGACCACCACGCCGCGTTTCTGCCGCCAGAAAAACCAGTCGCGCTGCTTTTCACTTTCCAGATGCAGAGAGTGACGCAGCCAGGGCTTGTCGCTCTGCCACCAGTCGCCGAGCTGCTGCTGCCACTCGGCGCCGGTGTCGTCCATATCGCCATACAGCGGTTCGGCAAACGGGCAGTTAATATGAACGCCGCCGCAGTGTAGCGCGCCGAGCGCCTGGTCGAGGGTCGAGACCAGCCAGCGGGCGGAGATATCCTGCGACGGACGCGGCAGGGATAGCGTCTGCGACGGGTGCGAAGCAAACATGCCCGGCTGGCGAATCGCCTGATTCGCGCCGCAGTCAATCAGCTCCGGCGGCCGGTCGGCGGTCAGTAAAATGAGTTTTTCACCGGTCAGCCCGGCTTCAATCAGCGCCGGATAGAGGTTAGCCGTCGCGGTACCGGAGGTCACAATCACCGCCACCGGCTGACCGCTGGCTTTCGCCAGCCCTAACGCCAGATGGCCGAGGCCGCGTTCGTCAAAGTGGGTATGGTGAATCAATGCGCGGTTTTCCGCCGCCGCCAGGGTTAAAGGTGTCGAGCGCGATCCGGGCGCAATGCAGATATGCTGCACGCCGTGGCGCGTCAATGCTTCAAGGATCACCGCCGCCCAGCGTCGGTTAAATGCGCTTACAGACATGAATTTGTCCAGTATCAAATATTGAGGCTAAGTATAGATAAAGCAAACTGTTGCCGTTTTGATATGCATCGTTTTCTCTATACTTCTGACAGCAGTAACGAACGCAATCCCGCGGCTTTATTTTCAATTTCCTGCCACTCCTGCTCCGGGTCGGAACCGCTGACGATCCCCGCACCGGCGTAGAGTCTGAGCGTACGCTGTTCGATTTTCGCCGAACGCAGAGAAACGCAAAATTCGCTTTGCGCCAGCGACAGATAGCCGGCGGAGCCTGCATACCAGCCGCGGGTAAAAAGCTCATTACGGGTGATAAAATCCAGCGCAACCCGGCGCGGTAAACCAGCAACCGCCGCCGTGGGCTGGAGCTGATGAAGGCAGCGGGCATCGTCAGGCTTCTCCAGCTCGGCCCAAATACAGCGCCGGAGATGCTGTACTTTCCGCAAACGGACAATCTGCGGCGGCAGGACTTCCAGCGCGCGGGTCTCCCCTTGCATCCGCTGACAGATATCCTCCACCACCAGCATATTTTCGCGCTGGTTCTTATCGTCGGCCATCAGCCAGTTACCCAAACGCTGCGCCTGGCGATCGTCCGCATGACTGGCAACGGTTCCCGCCAGCGCTTCGGTACGCAGCAGCGCTCCGCGACGCCGCCACAGCCGTTCCGGCGTAGAGCCCATAAAGGCCTCTTGCGCGTTAAAGACCATCAGGAAGTGGAAGCAGTTAAGGTTGCTGCGGCGGCTGGCCGCCATAATCGCTCCGGCGTTTAACGGAGCGGCGAAGTGCAAATCGGTGGCGCGAGCCAGCACCACTTTATCCATCTCCCCCGCCGCTATCGCCTGCGTCGCCTGCGCAATCAGCTCTCTCCACTGCGGATAAGCCGGGAAATGCTGTTCGCTCAGCAGAGAGGGCATCGCGGTAGCCTGCGCCTGTTTCGCCACCAGCGAATCGAGAAATTCACGTGCCGCACGGGCATCGTCACGGAGCGAGGTCTCGCTATATAACACCAGGCGTAGCGTGGCGCTGCCGCCCAGCCGACGCCACTCCAGCCTCGGCAAGATCAACAGACCCTGCTGAGGATGAAAGGCGTTAAGGCCGCAAATTCGCAAATCTTCACGCCCCTGCTGGCGCAAAAAAGCGTGCGCCTGCTCAAGGGAAGCAAAGATTTGCACCGCCCCCAGCGCGGCCAGCTCTTCATCGCCGCTGCGCTGCTGCCAGTAGAACTGCGGCCACTGCGGCTGATGCGTGCACCACAGAAGGGGATCAAATGCGTCATTCAGCGCGAAGGGGACATCGAAAATTCGCGTGCCGGGCAAGGGCGGGAACGCTTCATCCAGGCAGCGATACAGGCTTTCCAGCGCGGTGGATACAGACAGCACGCAAACCTCCACGGAGTAAAAACCCCACATTATACGGGGTACTACTGAGGAATAGCAGTACCCACGATGAGGGAGCGGTTTTTAATTAGCGCGGCGGTTAGTGGGTGGCGATTTCGAACGCCATGCCGATATGGTCGATGCCGTCCTCGTCGTAAACCTCGGTCACCGGCACAAAACCGAAGCTGGCGTAGAATTTTTGCAGGTGCGCCTGGGCGCCAAGATAGATAGCCTTTTGCGGCCAGTGTTGCCGGCAGCTGGCCAGCGCCTGTTCCATCAGCTGATAGCCCAGCTTCTCGCCGCGTACCGCCTGGCTGACAATCACCCGGCCAATCACCACCGGTTCAAACTCATCATCGCTCTTGAGAATGCGCGCGTAGGCTACCAGCTCATCGCCGCGCCAGCCGAGAAGATGGCGATTCTCCCCCACCAGATCGTCGCCGTCGACGTCCTGATAGGCGCAGGTTTGTTCGACAACGAACACCGCACAGCGTAATTTCAGCACGGCGTAGAGCTGTGGGACGGTCAGTTCACCGTGGTGAAGATCCTGCCATGTAATCATCTGCGCTTCCTTAATTAATTTTAACCCTAAATAATTCAAGTGGCATGAAGGCGGCCAGCGAGCGAATCCCCTGGAGCTTACATGAGTAAGTGACTGGGGTGAACGAGTGCAGCCAACACACATGCAACTTGAAGTATGACGGGTATACTTTGTTTTTTGACTCACGCCCTGAGGACACTGGACGATGGAATTACTCTTTTTGGGGACATCCGCTGGCGTGCCTACCCGTACGCGTAATATGACGTCGATAGTGCTGAATTTGCAACAGCCAACAATGGCTGAGATGTGGCTGTTCGACTGCGGGGAGGGAACTCAGCATCAGTTTCTGCGCACCCCTTACCATCCCGGCAAGCTGAATAAGATTTTTATTACGCATTTACATGGCGATCATCTCTTCGGTCTCCCCGGCCTGCTGTGCAGCCGCTCGATGCAGGGTAATTCTCTGCCGCTGACGCTGTACGGACCGAAAGGACTTAAAGCGTTCGTGGAAACCGCGCTGCGCCTCAGCGGTTCCTGGACCGATTACCCGCTGACGATTATCGAAGTCGGGCCGGGACTGGTGCTCGATGAAGCCGGCTTCCGGGTCACCGCCTGGCCGCTCAACCACCCGGTCGAATGCTACGGCTATCGTATCGAACAGCATGATAAGCCGGGCACCCTTGACGCCGCGCAGCTTATCGCCGAAGGCGTGCCTCCCGGTCCGTTATTTCAGCGCTTAAAACAGGGATTAACGGTTGAGCTGGAAGATGGAAGGCGGATTGACGGCAGCCGCTACCTTGGCCCGGCAACGCCGGGTAAGAAGCTGGCTATTTTCGGCGATACCGCCCCCTGCGAGGCGGCGCGGGAGCTGGCCTGCGGCGTGGATGTCATGGTTCACGAGGTGACGCTCGAACAGGCGATGGCGGAAAAAGCGAACAGCCGCGGGCATTCAACCAGCCAGCAAACGGCGGCGCTGGCGCGCGACGCGGGCGTCGGCACGCTTATCGCCACCCACTTTAGCTCTCGCTATGACGCTGAAGGCTGCCAGCGTCTGCTGGCAGAGTGCAGAGAGATATTTCCGTCTACCGTGCTGGCAGAAGATTTCATGGCGTATAGCGTAGAATAAAAAAGCGGCGTACCGCGGCAGAGAGACGCCGCGAATACGCCAGCCATTACTCTTCAGCGTAGCTGTTATAACGCAGAATAGATTTTAAATTGCGATAGCCCAGGTAATCCTGGATCGAGTCGTCATCAATTCCTTTTTTTCCCAGCTCATAGCCGCACGCGTGGCGCAGCATCCTGGGATGAATATTTTGCTTCAGCTTCGCCAGCTCGCAGCACTCGCGAATAATTTGATAAAAACGCTGGCGCGTCATCTGATTGCCCCGGGAAGAGATAAACAGCAAATCGTTATGAGCCGGGTAACACTCTCTGGCCAGTAGCCAGCGCTGTAATGAGATAATTTCTTTGGGTTGTAAGGGATGATACCCAGAGATACCGTGACGCGCCCGGCGAATATAAACCCGTTTTCGCGACAGGTCGACATCCCGCAAGGTCAAGGCGGTAATTTCGTTAATCCGACAACCGTGCAAAAAACACATCTGGATCATGCAGCTATTTCTTTCCGGGTGCGCACAATAATGTGCAGCAAGTACCAGACGCTCAACGTCCTTGACGCTAAGATATTCCGTATCTACCTGCATACGTTATTCCTTTTCATCCATTTGACTATAAAATTACTGATAGGTAAATGTCAGCTGTACAATAGACTCAAATTTACCCACCGTTGCTCCACCCCGGGTTGAATATAAACGGGCAGCCAGCGGGAATACGCCTTTCCCGGTACTGCCGTCGATAGCAATACTCATCTGGTCCTGATTTTTATAAAGAGTAGAGTGATCGCTACTGGTGATTTGCAGTGCGATATTCTGCGCCGCATCGCTGGCGGCCATATTGGCAAAATGTCTGGCATCATCAACGTCGATAACGCCGTCAAATTTTACCGTTGCTTTTGTTGTCCCCGCCGGGCAGTTTTCGACATTCAGGTAAAAGGATTTCCACTCTGAAGCGTTGCCGGCCGTTTGAAAGTCAATATTCAGGAGCGGGCCAAAATTAACCTCTTGATACTTCGTGTCGGTACTGACGTCACAGGGGAGATAATAAATATTGCCGGTAATATTCAAAGGGATCCCGCCCGAGGATGAAAAAACAGGCAGCAATAATGCCAGCCATAGCGCCTTTTTCATTATCTACTCCTGCTATTCAATTTCTGCCTGAATGGTTGCCGTAGCGGTAAAGCCTCCGCCGCTGGGTAAATTCCCGGTGGTATTAATCGGATAAATTTTCATAGTGGTGTCCCCGGTCTGACTCGGGTAATTAAAATTGACCGGCAGCAGACCTGAAATGACCGGTATTTTGACGCCGGTAATATTTTCAATACGCACCGCAATGTCGCGATTGGTGGTCGCCAGCGCAGTGCTATCGTTAGTATCCGCCATCCCCTGGAACGACAGCGCGATTTTTACCCCGGCGGAAATATTGGTACAGGCCACAGTCATATTAACAACATGCGGAACGAAGTCCTTCGGCATCTGGCCCGCGGTTTTAAAATGGTTGGCGGCAATATCCTCAAAATCAATATTAATCGCTTTACCGGTATTAATCTCACAGGACTGTGGAACCGTTACCGACCCGCTCATTGAAATTTGCGTCAGGGGGATACCACTGTAGCTGCCGGTTTTTCGCGTCCCGTAGACACTCAGGATAACTGTCGGAGGGATCGTCACCTGGCCTACAAAAGGCCGGGTAAAATAAAGCGAAATATATCCCAGTGACCCTGTATCAAAAATGGCGCCGCCGGGATTACAGGCAAAACCTTGATTATTCTGATTACTCTTATCCTCAATCGGCGTAGGAATATATTTATTAACACCCCCGGCAATAAATAACTCGGTGGCAATTTCCAGGTATTTATTTAGCTGGTAATAATTTAATCCATTGCGGCTTTGCGTCGCGGTAAGGCCTGGCACCGTGGCTTTAAAATACGTCACCCCGCTGGCGCTATCACAATCACACTTTGCCTTGTAGGTTCCCCCGGTACTCCAGCGGTACAAACGGGGAAACTCCATTCCGGCCTGATTTTGTGAGGGATTAGTAAAGCTTTCAATAAATGAAAAGCTATCCTGAAAAGGCGCCCCGCCATTACCGGTATTCTGACACCACCCGGTTGCCGCCATCGCCTGCGGCGCGATCGCCAGCACCGCCAGGCCCGCTAATATTCCCCATGAAAATCGTTTCATTGTCTCTGCATCCTTTCGATTATCGGCATTGCGCCTGGGCCACAATAATGCCGGTAAGTTCTTTTGCTGACGGCAGCGCATAGTGGATCTGGCAGCGTTCTTGCGCCCCGGAGCCCCACTTCACGTTGAGTACGCCGTTAGATTCCAGTCCGGTCAGGTAGACCTGCCCGCCATCGCCAACGATAAACGCCTGCTCAGAGGATGCCGCCCCGGGGACGCTGACCATGGCTCCGAAAGGCAGGGGTTGCCCGTTCTCCTGGCGTACCGTCATCAGTACCCGGTTACCCACGCTGGTGGCATAATTTGCGCGAACCACCGCCCCACGGGTTGGTACGACCGTCTGCGTCGCCAACTCAAGGTCGACATCGTCCGGCATCGTCGTGGTATCGAGCGTCAGGATATTCTTACGATACGGCGAGGCGTAAGGCACTACGGTATAGCCTCGCCAGTCGGTTCTGACCCCTGTCTGGCTATTCACGCCGACGCCGGCGGCGCCGGGCGCCTTGATGAGAGCGACGGTTTCGCCGAAAGGCTGGCCCAGCGTCAGGCCGTTTTCATGTACCAGCGCTCCGCCGCGCAGGGCGTAGTTCAGCCGATGGCTGTATTTATCATGGCTGTAGCCGCCGGTAAGTTCAGCATAGGTTGCACGCCAGTCCGCATTGACGCTGCCGCTCTCCCCTCTTCCCTGGCTGGTGTAGCCTTCCTGCACGCTCCAGCTCAGGTTATTACGCTCCAGCAAGGTGCCGGAGAGGCCCAGATTGTTGCTGGTGGAGCCATTTTTGCTGCTGTTCAGGGAGTAGTTGGCATAAACCGGCTTCGGTAGCCATTCCCCCAAAGGCACGCTGATGCTCAGTGCAAAGAGGTGATCTTCGTCATTACGCTTACCGGTGTTCTGGTCGGTAGTATTGCGGTTATAGCTGTAGTTCATGCTATAGCTGATGCCGCGCCAGCTGTTGTTGTATCCGACGCCCACTGACTCCATGGTGCGGCTGGTATTCCAGTAGTCCTCGCGGATATAGCTCAGCGACAGCGATCCCATTTCTTCGCCAAGGCTTTGGCTGATCGTTACCTCCCCGCGGTTGCGCCGCCGTTCAATAGAAGGCGTGTAGTTGTCATCCCGATAGGTATCCAGCACTTCCTGCATATCCCAGTAACCGCTGGTCGCATAGCGATAGCCTGCCAGGCTTACGTTAGTTCCCAGACCCGGGAGATCTTTGCTGTAACGGAGACGTACCGACTGCCCGCTCTCTTTATCTTTATCCTGTCGGGTCGACCAGGCCTGGATGATATCGGTCGATACGGCGCCCAGTTCACCGAGGTTTTTCCCCATTCCCAGCGCCACCGACTGATATTTACTGCTAAACTGGCCGCCGCCGTACAGGGTTAACCCCCAGGGCAAGCCGTAAATTGCCGTCGCCTGCGTGAGGGGCGTTTCGTCAATGCTGTTGTCATAGGCGCGATACACGCCGGAGGTCACGCTATATTTCAGACGCCCTTCGCGCTGCAGGACAGGGAGAGAAGCGTAAGGTACGATCAGGTTCTGCTCGCTGCCGTCCGCCTCTTTGATGGTGACGGCTAAATCACCCGAGCCGCCGGTCGGGTACATATCGGTAATTTCAAAAGCGCCAGGCGCGACGTAGGTCTGGTAAATCTCATAGCCGTTCTGGCGAATAATGACCTGAGCATTAGTGCGCGCAATCCCGCGAACGACGGGCGCGTAGCCGCGCAGGCTTTCCGGCAGCATATCGTCATCGGAAGCCAGCATCGCCCCGCGGAAGGGAACGCCCTCAAAAACGTCGGCGTCCGTGCTGCTATCGCCCAGCGTCATCACCCCCTGTATCGATTTGATGTTGCGCTGCGCATAGGTATAAACCGTGTCCCAACTATTACTGGACTCTCCCCCGCTGCTGCTGCGCGACCAGGTCGTGTAGTTACGTAAACGCCACGGCCCGACGTTGATACCGGGGCGCAGGTTAACGTATTGGTTATCGCTGTCCGGCGCATCGTTCTGACGTGACCAGTTATTTGCCCCGCTAAAGGAGTAATTCAGCAGGATCGCCGGCACCCCCTCATCCCACTGTTTCGGATCCACCCAGCCGCGGGCGGCGCTGGCTACCGCCGCCTGCGGGAAGCTCAATAGCAGGCGCTGCTGGCTGAAGCGAAAATCGGATTTTGCCTGCGGTATCACGCTGATATCCGCGCAGCCGGGCGTTCTGCGGCCCAGCTCTGGAAATTGGGAGACGCGCACGCCCCATTCGGCCAGATCGTCTACCGTCAGGCAAGGCTGTAATTCCGTTATTCCTGGTCCTTTGCTCTGCTGAAAAACCACATCGCGGGTGTCCATAAAAACGTTATTAAGATAAATATCTACCCGGTAGGTCCCCGGCAGCTGTCCGCCAGCCTGCTCGTAAGCGGATAAATCCCTGACGCCCGTATGAGGGCCGTCCATTTCCAACAGGGCCGGGTTAAAAACCTCCCGCGCCAGGACATCTTCACACAGCGGTAGCAGCGCAACGGCCAGAGCGCCGGCTATCCGGTTAAGCCGCCATTTATTATGATTATTTTTCATTTTCCCTGGAACTCCCTGGCCTGAAAGCCTTTACAAATTCGCGTGGTGCAGCGCGCCGGTACCGCCATAATCGTTAATCAGTTTCCACTGCAAAGCGCCCGCGCTGACGCCCGGCAGTTGAAAGCGCGCCGTTTCCCCCGGCCCCACCCAATTGGCCTCTTTAACTTCGGCGCCCCCCACTTTGACCTCGGCAAAATTCATATAAAAGGCGGTGGGATTCATGACCTGTAGCGTATTGCCGCTGCGCGTCCAGCGAAGCTGCTCCGTCACCATCTCCGGCGTTCCCTCAACGGATTTAGGTCGATAAATTAATTTGATGCGCGTTTTGATAGCGATCTGTAGAGTATTGGCGCCGGCTTTAGCCTGCGAGGAGGGAATCGCTTTAATGTTCATCCAGAACATACTTTCTTTATTTTCCGGTAAGCCGCCGCTGTAAATTACCCGCAGTCGGGTTTGCTGCTCGCCCTCAAGGCGAAATAAAGGCGGCGTTAACAGAAAAGGGGCTGCGCCCTTATTACTTTCAACCCAGCTTTGAATGAGATAAGGCGTAGCATCATTATTGGTTACGCTCAGTGAGGACTCTTTTTTACCGCCGGGATAAATCAGACGAGTACCGCCGGTCACCACGCCCGCATGCGCCGCAGCGCCGACCAACAGCCATCCAGCTATTAGCACTTTCAGGTATTTTTGCATCTCCAGCTCCCTGGAAAAGCGAGCCACATAGGGCTCGCTAACACTGTCATATAGACGGAAAATTAGTTATAGCTGATGGTAAAGTTGGCTGTACCGTCAGCTTTACCCGCAACGATAGTGCTTTCAGTCTGGATATAACGGACGCGGAACGGCAGATCGATATTGCCGGTAGCGGGGATGGTCAGGCTGGCAGAACGCGTATAGAGCGGCAGCGTCGCGTTGCTGCTGGCGTCAACCAGCTGCAGGGCCACGCCTTCGGCAACGGCAGGATCGGTACCCGCTCCGGTCAGCTGCAGTTTATCATTATCACCGTTGACGTTAGCGCCGGAGAACAGTACCGATGCTTTGGTGACGGTAGTCGGGCAGTTTTCCAGTTTAATCGCGAAATTCTGTTCAGCCGCAGTAGACCCCGTACCGCTAAACGCGGTCTTGGCAATCTGCCCCATCTGAACTTCCAGCGGGTTGGACAGGTCGTTCACCACGTCGCAGCCCGCATCGATGATATCGCCGATAAACTTCACCTGACCGTCATCCGCCAGCGCAGCACCAGAGAACGCCGCGCAACCGGCGACAACAGCAGCAAGTAATGTTTTTTTCATGATTTATCCTTTTCAATGCAGTCGATGCATTAACTTATAAGCGCAATACCCTGCGCATCCTTTTATTTACGTTTGATATTAATAACGCAACAAAACATTGACCCATGAAATGGATATAATATTTTGAAGTGGTCATTATGTATCAATATGACCACTTCAATTAATTAGAATATAAATTGCCAGGGAAGGCGTTTTTGATTTCATATTTATCAGGAAAAATCCCAATAAACACGATAAAAAGCTAAAGAATGAGAGGCGGAACAAACCATACATAAAGCCAATTAAAACAATTAAAAAATAAATGACACCTATACTTAATATAACTATATGAAAATAATAGTAAAAAATATTGTTAATCATAAATTGACATTGTTACTACCTGTGGATAGCATAGGAGTCAGTTTGATACAAAATGACTATTCCGTTTACCAAACTTCTCTAAACCTCGCATCATTACTGGCTGTATAGATAACCGTGTGCTGAATATTCCGATGTCCCAGAAAGTCCTGAATTAATCGCGTATCCACCCCCTTATTAGCCAGCGCGAAACCGCATGCGTGGCGCAGCATATGCGGATGCGCGTTAATTTCCAGCTGGGCGACGAGGCTCAGGTTCTTCATCATCTGGTATATTCTCTGCCGGGATAAAGGCTGGCCATTTCGTGACAGAAAGAGCCAGCCAGAATTATTTCCGGGATAATTATTACGCACGCGCAGCCATTCGTTGAGTACTTTTACCTCTTGTTTATAAATAGGATGAGTGGTTGAAAAGCCGTTCTTCAGTCGACGAATATAAATGACCCCGCTTTGAATATCGATATCAGAGAGCTTCCAGTGACGAATTTCGCTCACTCGACAACCATGATTAAAACACATCCACAGTAAACAGACATCGCGCTCCGGGTTTGCTCCCCGCCTGGCCGCTTCAACCAAACGCTGAACCTCCCCGACAGTCAAATGCTTACGTCTTGTTTTCATTCACTTTCTCCATCTACAAAACACAATAGCGTGCGTAGTAATAATAGTACGGAAAATAAGAGGATGAGTGGAAACGTAAAGTGAGATTAATATGATAAAAAGCATGAATAATACGAAAAAGAGTAAAGAAAGCGCCTGGCGCCTTTGCGTAGATAAAAAAAGGACCGCCGAAGCGATCCTTTTCTCTGGCTAAAGATAGCATTACATCAGCGGCGTAGCCAATTGTACGATGCTGATGAGCGGCTGCGGCCAAACGCCCAGCACCAGCACCAGCAGCGCGGAGATGAGCACCACGATGCCTCCGGCACTGTACTGCCAGTTAGACGGCGCATCGCGATTCAGTTTCTCCGGCGCGCTCAGATAGAGGCTCACCGCCACGCGCAGGTAGTAGTAGAGGCCAATCGCTGAACCCACCACTACCGCGCCGACCAGCCACCACAGGTGCGCATGCACGCCCACCGCCAGCACGTAGAACTTACCGATAAAGCCCAGCGTCATCGGAATACCGGCAAGAGACAGCATCATCACCGTCATTACCGCCGACAGAATCGGACGATGCCAGAACAGGCCGCGGTAGGAGTAGAGCGAATCGGCATCCGGGCCGCGGTACGGGCTGGACATCAGGCTCACCACGCCGAACGCGCCGAGGCTGCTGAACAGGTACCCTGCCAGATAAACGCCCACCGCTTCCATCGACATCTCACCGCTCTGCAGAGCAATCAGCGCCACCAGCAGATAGCCAAGGTGAGAAATGGAAGAGTAGCCGAGCAGACGTTTAATATTGGTCTGGCTCAGGGCCATCAGGTTCCCGAAGATAATCGAAGCAAAGGCGATCAGGCCCAGCACCACGCGTACCGCCTCGCTGTCGCCCACCGGCATATAGAGGAACAGGCGCATGACCACGCCAAAGATGGCGATTTTACTGGCGGTCGCCAGGAAGGTGGAAACCGGAGCAGGCGCGCCCTGGTATACGTCCGGCGTCCACAGATGGAACGGCACCAGCGACAGCTTAAAGCCGAGACCGACAATCATCAGACCGAGACCAGCCAGCAGCAGCGGCTCGTGCAGCATACCATCCGTCAGGCTCTTACCGAGCGCAAGGAAGGAGAGGTTACCGGAGTTGGCATACACCAGCGCCATACCGAACAGCAGGAACGAAGAGGCAACGGCGGACAGAATCGTATATTTGATACTGGCTTCCAGCGAACGTTTCTGGCGGAAGGCGTAGCCCACCAGGCCGAACAGCGGCAGCGAAATCAGTTCGATGCCGAGGAACAGCGCCGCCAGATGGTTAGCGCCCGCCAGCAGAATGCCGCCCAGCGCGGCGATCAGCACCAGAAGATAGAACTCTTCTTTGTTGTCCTTGTAACCCTCAAGCCACGGGTAGGCGAAAGTACAGGTGGCGAGGCTCGCCAGCAGCACCAGCCCGGTATAGAGCATCGCGTAACCGTCAACGCGAATCAGCGGCGTGACGTCCATCGCTCCGTTCTGACCCACGAACCAGAGTGATATCAGCGCGGCGTTCAGGCCGAGAACCGACAGCGTGGCATTGAGGAAATGATTGCGTCGCCACGCAATGGAGAGCATCACAACCACCACCGTCAAGCCGACGATCAGCAGCGGTAGCAGTGCGATCAGTTGTTGTGGAGTTATTGTCATGGCGAATTACGGCCTTGTAGTAGAAACAGAATTAACAAACCACTGCTGAATGTTGCTCATCGCAGAGTGCGAGGTGTCCAGAATCGGCTGCGGGAAGAAGCCCAGCAGCACCAGCAGAACGACCAGCAGCAGGATGATCGACAGTTCACGCAGGGACATTCCCGGCAACGCTTTCGCGGCGATTTCGCTTTTTGCTTTACCAAAGTACGCGCGATGCAGCATCGACAGCGAGTACACGGAAGCGAACACCAGACCAAAGGTCGAAATAACGGTAATCACCGGCACGGTTTTATAGCTGCCGAACAGAATCATAAATTCACCGACGAAGTTACCGGTACCCGGCATCCCGAGGGTCGCGACCGCAAAAAACATCGACAGCGCGGGTAGCCACTTGATCTTGCTCCACAGACCGCCCATCTGACGCATATCGCGCGTATGCAGTCTCTCGTAAAGCTGACCGCAAAGAATAAACAGGCCGGCAGCGGACAGACCGTGAGCAATCATCTGAATCACCGCGCCCTGATAAGCCAGCTGGCTGCCGGTGTAGATAGCAATCAGCACGAAGCCCATGTGGGAAACGGAGGTGTATGCAATCAGACGCTTGATATCGTACTGGCTAAAGGCCATCCACGCGCCGTAGAAGATACCGATGACGCCCAGCCACATCGCGATGGGGGCAAATTCGGCGGAAGCGTTCGGAAACAGCGGCAGCGCAAAACGCAGCAGGCCGTAGGCCGCGGTTTTCAACAGGATCCCCGCGAGGTCAACGGAACCCGCGGTCGGCGCCTGAGAGTGCGCATCCGGCAGCCAGCCGTGCAGCGGAACCACCGGCATTTTTACCGCGAAAGCGATAAAGAAGCCCAGCATCAGCAGGTATTCCACGCCGTGGGACATCGGCGTCTTCAGCAGCTCTTCATAGTTGAAGGTCCATACGCCGGTAGCGTTGAAGTGCACAAACGCCAGCGCCAGGATGGATATCAGCATCACCAGGCCGCTCGCCTGGGTATAAATGAAGAACTTGGTTGCCGCCGTGATACGCGTTTTACCGTCGGAAGCCTTATGGCCCCACAGCGCGATCAGGAAGTACATCGGCACCAGCATCATTTCCCAGAAGAAGAAGAACAGGAACAGGTCGATAGCCAGGAATACGCCGATCACGCCGCCCAGGATCCACATCAGGTTAAGATGGAAAAAACCCTGATATTTCTCGATTTCGCGCCATGAACAGAGCACCGCCAGCACGCCCAGCAGCCCGGTCAGCACCACCATCAGCAGCGACAGACCGTCGATAGCCAGATGAATGCTAATCCCGAATCGCGGGATCCACGGCATCACGAATTCCGACTGCCACTGCGGAATACCGGTAGATTGCGTGAGAGAATAGCCGCCCTGCATCCACAACTGCAGGCCAAGCAGAAACGTCAATCCCATAGTGATCAGCGCGATCCAGCGCGGCATCTTCACGCCAAAGCGTTCAGTCTGCCAGCACAGGAAGCCGCCGATGAAGGGAATTAATATTAGCCAGGGTAATAACATGGCGATCTTTATTCCTTGTTAAAGTCCCGTTCAGGACCGATTTTCAACGAATTCTCACAGAAAATTCACTTCGGATTGCGGGTGTTATTGCCCGGCAGCGCTATGCTTGCCGGGCCTACTGCTTGTAAGTCGGGTTAACCGACAACGCCCACAATCCTCAAACTCAACGCAATACCATCAGCAGCGCCAGCACCACGACAGCGCCGATGCCCATAGAAGCCACATACCAGCGCAGATAGCCATTCTCGCTCACCACCAGGCCTTTGCCTGCGAAGCGGGAAAGGATCGCCGGAATGTTCATCAGGGCATTCAGCGGATCGCTCTTCAGCAGCCACGCCACGCCGAGGAACGGCTTAACGAACACCTTGTCATACAGCCAGTCAAAGCCCCAGGCGTTGTACCACCAGGTACCGAGCAGACGACCCGGCGCGCTGTTGGCAATCGACGTCACCAGCGTGCGTTTACCCAGCCACAGCCAGGCGGCAATCAGAATACCGGCGATAGCAATCACCCCGGAGGCAATTTCCAGCGTCATGACGCGTCCGTGATCAAGCTCGGTGGTCTGCGGCAGTACGCCTTCCAGCGGCGGCACAATCAGCGCGCCAACGAAGGTCGAGAGCACCAGCAGCACAATCAGCGGCAGATGATGGGTAATCCCCTTCCCTGCGTGAGCGTGAATTTGTTCTTTGCCGTGGAACACGATGAAAATCATACGGAAGGTGTACAGGGAAGTCATAAACGCCCCGACCAGGCCGGCAACCATCAGATTCAGATGACCGTTCGCCATCGCGCCCGCCAGAATCTCATCCTTACTGAAGAAGCCTGCCGTCACCAGCGGCAGCGCGGACAGCGCCGCGCCCCCCACCAGGAAGCAGACGTATACCAGCGGAATAGACTTACGCAGGCCGCCCATCTTGAAGATATTCTGTTCGTGGTGGCAGGCCAGAATCACCGAACCGGACGACAGGAACAGCAGCGCTTTAAAGAACGCATGGGTCATCAGATGGAAAATCGCCGCATCCCACGCCTGCACGCCGAGCGCGAGGAACATGTAGCCAATCTGGCTCATGGTGGAATACGCGAGCACGCGTTTGATATCGGTCTGCACCAGCGCGGCGAAGCCTGCCAGCACCAGCGTTACCGCTCCGACAATACCCACCAGATGCAGAATTTCCGGGGTCATCAGGAACAGGCCATGGGTACGCGCAATCAGGTAGACGCCGGCGGTCACCATGGTGGCAGCGTGGATCAGCGCGGAGACCGGGGTTGGGCCGGCCATCGCGTCCGCAAGCCAGGTCTGCAACGGCAGCTGCGCGGATTTACCCACCGCGCCGCCCAGCAGCATCAGGGTTGCCCACCACAGCATGTTATTACCGGCTTCGAAGTGCGCAGGCGCCAGTTCAACCATTTCGCGGAAGTTCAGGGTGCCCAGCTCGTTGTAGAGAATGAACAGCGCGAACGCCAGGAACACGTCGCCGACGCGGGTCACCACAAAGGCTTTCATCGCCGCCGCGCCGTTCTTTGGATCGGTGTAATAGAAGCCGATCAGCAGATAGGAGCACAGGCCCACGCCTTCCCAGCCGAGATACATCAGCAGCAGGTTATCAGCGAGCACCAGAACCACCATGCTGGCGATAAACAGGTTGGTATAGGCGAAGAAGCGGGAGTAGCCCTCTTCGCCGCGCATGTACCAGGAGGCGAACATATGGATCAGGAAGCCGACGCCGGTCACCACGGACAGCATGGTCAGAGAGAGACCGTCCAGCACCAGGTTGAAGCCGACGTTGAAGTCGCCCACCGACATCCAGGTCCACAGCGGCACGCTGACCGCCTGTTTGCCGTTGGCGAAGAAGTCAACGCCGACAAACGCCGTGACCAGCGCCGCCAGGCCTACCGAGCCTACCCCTACGGTGGCGGATAAGTTTTCCGACCAGCGGCCGCGAGAGAAGGCCAGCAAAACAAAGCCAATCAATGGCAAAAGAATGGTTAAGGCAAGCATGTTCATCCGCGCAACTCACTTACTGAATCGATGTTCAGGTTCTGGCGACGACGATGGAGCTGCAGCAGCAGCGCCAGGCCGATACTCGCTTCCGCGGCGGCGAGGGTGATGGCGAGGATATACATTATCTGGCCATCGGTCTGGCCCCAGTAGCTCCCTGCAACCACGAAAGCCAGCGCCGCGGCATTGATCATGATCTCCAGGCTAATCAGCATAAACAGCAGATTGCGGCGGATGACCAGCCCCGTCAGGCCGAGGACAAACAGGACAGAGGCGAGGATCAGTCCATGTGTTAAGGGGATCATGCGTGTTCCTCCGTTTTTCTTTTATCGCTGTCGTTCGGACGGTTGCTCAGCACTTCCCCGACGCGCTCTTCACGGCCGATATGGAAGGCAACAACCAGGCCCGCGAGCAGCAGCATGGAGGCCAGCTCCACCGCCAGAACGTACGGACCAAACAGCGCAATACCGACCTCTTTGGCGTTAATCGCCGCGCCGTCGATACCCTGATCGTTAATGCCGAGGATGGCGTAAACGATAACCACCAGCAGTACCGCTGCGAGAATGGCCGGACCGATCCAGATCCCAGGTTTCAGCCACTGGCGCTCCTGCTCGATTTCGCTGCCGCCCAGGTTGAGCATCATCACCACGAACACGAACAGCACCATGATGGCCCCGGCGTAGACGATAATTTCCAGCGCACCGGCGAAATAAGCCCCTAAGGAGAAGAACACCCCGGCGATCGCCAACAGCGAAATGATCAGGTACAGCAGCGCGTGCACCGGATTGGTGTGGGTGATCACCCGCAGGGTTGCGAGGATGGCTATCAGGCCACAGATATAAAAAGCGAATTCCATTGCCCTCTCCTTACGGTAACAGGCTCTTGACGTCGATAGGCTTAGCTTCGTTCTCTGCTTCGCCCTTATCTTTGCCGTCGATTGCCATACCCGCCATCCGGTAGAAGTTATATTCCGGGTATTTACCCGGACCGGAAATCAGCAGATCCTCTTTTTCGTACACCAGATCCTGACGTTTGTATTCGCCCAGCTCAAAGTCCGGGGTCAACTGAATCGCCGTGGTCGGGCACGCTTCTTCGCACAGGCCGCAGAAAATGCAGCGCGAGAAGTTGATGCGGAAAAACTCCGGGTACCAGCGGCCGTCTTTGGTCTCCGCTTTTTGCAGAGAGATACAGCCTACCGGACAGGCTACCGCACACAGGTTACAGGCAACGCAGCGCTCTTCGCCGTCCGGATCGCGCGTCAGCACGATGCGGCCACGGTAGCGCGGCGGCAGATATACCGGCTCTTCCGGGTACATCCGAGTTTCACGTTTGGCAAAGGCGTGCATCCCGATCATGCAGATACTGCGGACCTGGGTGCCAAACCCTACCAATAATTCTTTTAAGGTCATGGTCAATTCACCCCTTATTGCGCCTGCCAGAGAATGACAGCCGCCGTTACCAACAAGTTGATCAGCGTTAACGGCAGGCATACCTTCCAGCCAAAGGACATTACCTGGTCATAGCGCGGACGCGGTAATGATGCGCGGATCAAAATGAACATCATCATAAAGAACGCGGTTTTCAGCGCGAACCAGATGAAAGGAGGTAACCATGGGCCATTCCAGCCGCCGAAGAACAGCGTCACAATCAGCGCCGATACGGTAACAATCCCGATATATTCACCGACGAAGAACAGACCGAACTTCATGCCGGAGTATTCGATGTGATAACCGTCAGCCAGCTCCTGTTCCGCTTCCGGTTGGTCAAACGGGTGACGGTGACATACCGCTACGCCCGCGATCGCAAAGGTCACGAAGCCGAAGAACTGAGGGATGACGTTCCACAGATGCGCCTGGTTGTTGACGATATCGGTCATGTTGAATGAACCGGCCTGCGCCACCACGCCCATCAGGGAAAGCCCGAGGAACACTTCGTAGCTCAGGGTCTGGGCAGAAGCACGCATCGCGCCAAGCAGCGAGTATTTGTTGTTGCTCGACCAGCCGGCGAACAGCACCGCATAGACCGCCAGACCTGCCATCATCAGGAAGAACAGGATCCCGATGTTCAGATCGGCCACCACCCACGTCGGGCTGACCGGCACAATGGCGAAGGCCAGCAGCAGCGAAGTAAAGGCGATCACCGGCGCCAGAGTAAAGATCACGCGATCCGAGAAGCGCGGAACCCAGTCCTCTTTAAAGAACATTTTGATCATGTCGGCGACGAGCTGCAGCGAACCGCCCCAGCCCACGCGGTTAGGCCCGTAACGGTTCTGGAACAGGCCCAGCAGACGACGTTCGCCAAAGCTCATAAACGCGCCGCAGGTCACCACCACCAGCAGAATCACTACCGCCTTAAGGATGCCTAACAGAATGTCGATGAGATCGGGAGTTAACCAACTCATGCTTTCGCCTCCTGCAGAGTATCAATACGCGCTCCGGTCAGCACCGGCGCAATCCCTGGCATGCCCATCGGTAAGCCAACCTGCCCTGCCGTCAGCCCCGCCGAGATTACCAGCGGCAGGCTAAGCGCCTGGCCATCAACGCTGAAGGAAACCATCGCCCCTTCGTTCACGCCAAGCTTCGCGGCATCTGCCGGGTTCAGCTTAACGTACGGCTGCGGCATGCGGCTCTGGAATACCGGAGCACGCTGCGACAGCTCGTCGCTGCCGAACAGATGGTAGTAAGGCGCGATACGCCATTTCCCTTCTTCAGCCTGGAAGCTTGCCGGTACCGCGGTAAAGTACTCAAGACCGCTGGCGGAGGCTTCAATCAGACGCACGCCCGGATCGCCGTGGCGCAGTTTACCGCCCACTTCATCCTGGAACTTGTTCCACGCCTGCGGGGAGTTCCAGCCCGGAGCCCACGCAAAGGGAACTTGCGAGCGCGGCGCGGACGGCTGGTTGTTCCCTTCCATGGAGAAGGCAAACATGGTGTCTTTATCCTGCGGCTGACGGGGTTCATGCACGCTGATGTTGGCGCGCATCGCCGTACGACCGCTATAGCGGTGCGGTTCACGGGCCAGCTTCTGACCGCGAATGCGGAAGGTCGCATCCGGCGCGGCGTCTTTGATACCGGCCAGCTGCGGTAGCGCGGCAATGGCGGCGTCAATCACGTGGTCCAGCTGCGTCCAGTCAACCTGGCGGTTGTTAACGGTGCTGTGCAATGAGTGCAGCCAGCGCCAGCTTTCCAGCATCACGGTTTTCGCATCGTAGTAGGCCGGGTCGTAAACCTGGAAGAAGCGCTGGGCGCGACCTTCGTTGTTGACCACGGTACCGTCGCTTTCCGCGAAGCTTGCCGCGGAGAGCACCAGATGCGCTTTTTCCATAATCGCCGTACGCTGATGGTCAACCACCATGACCAGCGGCGCTTTCGCCAGCGCCGCGTCAACGCGGGCGGCTGAAGCGTGGCGGTGCAGGTCGTTTTCCAGCACGATAACCGCATCGGCGTTACCGGTCTCCAGTTCACTCAGCGCCTCTTCAAGCGAGCCGCCTCCGATCATCCCGAGGCCTACGCTGTTCACTGCCCGGGCAACCATGGTCACGCCAACGTCAGCACCGCGGCCTTTCAGGGCTTTCGCCACGTTGGCGGCGGCCTGAATTACCTCGATGCTGCCGGCGTTGGTTCCGGAAACAATCAGCGGTTTTTTCGCTCCGGCTAACGCCTGAACGATCACGTCGATTTTGCCTTTCAGCTCGCTGCTCAGCCCTTCGACCGCCGGCGCGCTATCGTCCAGCGCGTGGGCGATGGCGAAGCCAAGACGCGCCTGATCTTCCACCGGCGCGCGGTAGGTCCATGCGGCGATATCATCAAGACGCGTGTCGTCGATATTGGTCACGAACAGCGGATGCTTCGCGCGCTGGCCGATGTTAAGGATCGCGGCGATCTGCCAGTCGGCGACTTTCTGCGCCGCCGCCATTTCACGCGCTTTGCCTTTCACCGCCTGACGCACCGCCAGCGCGATACGCGCGCCGGTCTGGGTGATGTCCTCACCGAGGATCAGCACCGCATCGTAGGATTCGATCTCGCGCAGCGCCGGGGTATGAATACCGCCTTCGCGCAGCACTTTCAGCATCATCTGCAGGCGCGCCTGTTCGCCCTTGGCGATGCCGGTATAGAAGTTTTCGGCGCCGACCAGCTCGCGCAGCGCAAAGTTGCTTTCAATGCTGGCGCGCGGGGAGCCGATACCAATCACCTTCTTCGACTGGCGCAGAATATCTGCCGCCCCCTGCATCGCCTGTTCGGCGTTGAGGGCGATCAGATCGTCGCCGCGGCGCTGAACCGGCTGACGCGGACGATCTTTCAGATTGACATAGCCATAGCCGAAACGACCGCGGTCGCAGAGGAAGTAGCGGTTAACGGTACCGTTATAACGGTTTTCGATACGACGCAGTTCGCCGTAGCGCTCGCCGGGGCTGATGTTACAGCCGATGGAACACTGCTGGCAGATGCTTGGCGCAAACTGCATGTCCCACTTACGGTTATAGCGCTCGGAGTGCGTTTTATCGGTAAAGACGCCGGTCGGACAGACTTCCACCAGGTTACCGGAGAACTCGCTTTCCAGCGTACCGTCTTCCGGACGGCCAAAGTAGACGTTGTCGTGAGCGCCGTAGACGCCCAGGTCGGTACCGTCGGCATAGTCTTTGTAGTAGCGAACGCAGCGGTAGCAGGCGATGCAGCGGTTCATTTCGTGAGAGATGAACGGCCCCAGATCCTGGTTGCGGTGGGTACGCTTGGTAAAGCGGTAGCGACGGAAGCTATGACCGGTCATTACGGTCATATCCTGTAAGTGGCAGTTGCCGCCCTCTTCGCACACCGGACAGTCGTGCGGGTGGTTGGTCATCAGCCACTCAACTACGCTTTCGCGGAACTGCTTCGCTTCTGCGTCGTCGATGGAAATAAAAGTGCCGTCGGATGCCGGTGTCATACAGGACATCACCAGGCGGCCACGCGTGTCTTCCGCGTTCTGATATTGCTTCACCGCACACTGGCGGCAAGCACCAACGCTTCCCAGCGCCGGATGCCAGCAAAAGTAAGGAATATCAAGGCCCAAAGAGAGACAAGCTTCTAGCAGGTTGTCCGCTCCGTTGACCTCGTACTCTTTGCCGTCTACATGAATCGTAGCCATTAGCGTGCTTCCAAAATAAAAAAACCTTTAGATTACCAGCGCGTCTTAAGCAGGTTCGGCTGAATCCCGTTGATTGCATGGGTATTGCTGAACTGCTGTTTAATGCCAGCTTCGAATTCTTCGCGGAAATATTTAATCGCGCTCTGTAGCGGCTCAACCGCACCCGGCGCGTGCGCGCAGAAGGTTTTACCCGGACCGAGGAATCGACACAGTTGCTCAAGCGTCTCGATATCCCCCGGCTGGCCTTCGCCGCGCTCGAGAGCGCGCAGAATTTTCACGCTCCACGGCAGACCGTCACGGCAAGGCGTACACCAGCCGCAGGACTCACGGGCAAAGAACTCTTCCAGGTTGCGTACCAGCGGCACCATGCCGATCTCATGGTCAACCGCCATCGCCAGCGCGGTGCCCAGACGGCTTCCCGCTTTACCAATGCTTTCGAACTCCATCGGTAGGTCGAGATGCGCTTCGGTCAGGAAGTCGGTGCCCGCGCCGCCCGGCTGCCAGGCTTTGAACTTCAGGCCATCGCGCATGCCGCCCGCGTACTCTTCGAGGATCTCGCGCGCGGTGGTGCCGAACGGCAGCTCCCAGACGCCCGGGTTCTTCACGCGGCCGGAGAAACCCATCAGCTTGGTGCCGGCGTCTTTACTGGTCGAAATGTTCTGATACCACTCGACGCCGTTGGCCAGAATCGCCGGAACGTTGCATAGGGTTTCAACGTTGTTTACGCAGGTCGGTTTGCCCCAGACGCCGGAGCTAGCCGGGAACGGCGGCTTCGAACGTGGGTTGGCGCGGCGGCCTTCGAGGGAGTTAATCAGCGCGGTTTCTTCGCCGCAGATATAGCGCCCTGCCCCGGTGTGCACAAACAGTTCGAAGTCAAAACCGGTGCCAAGGATATTTTTACCCAACAGGCCCGCTTCGGTCGCTTCGGCAATGGCCCGGCGCAGATGCTGCGCCGCTTCGATATATTCGCCGCGCAGGAAGATATAGCCGCGCCAGGCTTTCAGCGCGAACGCGGAGATCAGCATGCCTTCCACCAGCAGGTGCGGCAGCTGTTCCATCAGCAGGCGGTCTTTATAGGTGCCCGGCTCCATTTCATCGGCGTTACACAGCAGGTAACGGATGTTCATGGACTCGTCTTTCGGCATCAGGCTCCACTTCAGACCGGTGGAAAAGCCCGCGCCGCCGCGCCCCTTCAGGCCGGCGTCTTTTACCGCAGTGACGATTTCATCCGGCGCCATGCCGGAGAGCGCTTTACGCGCCCCGGCGTAGCCGTTTTTACTCTGGTATTCATCCAGCCATACCGGCTGTTTGTCGTCGCGCAGACGCCAGGTTAACGGATGGGTTTCGGCAGTACGAATAATGGTTTTCATTTATACCGCTCCAGGAGGTCAGGAATCGCTTCCGGCGTCAGATAACTGTGAGTGTCCTCATCAATCATCATGGTCGGCCCCTTGTCGCAGTTGCCCAGGCAGCAGGTCGGCAGCAGAGTGAAGCGGCCATCAAAGGTGGTTTGACCCGGTTTGATATCCAGCTTCTTCTCAATCGCCGACTGAATGCCCTGGAACCCGGTGATGTGGCACACCACGCTGTCGCAGTAGCGAATCACGTGACGACCCACCGGCTGGCGGAAAATCTGGCTGTAGAAGGTCGCAACGCCTTCTACGTCGCTGGCCGGGATCCCCAGCACATCGGCGATAGCGTAGATTGCGCCGTCCGGCACCCAGCCGCGCTGCTTCTGAACGATCTTCAGCGCTTCAATGGACGCCGCACGCGGGTCTTCGTAGTGGTGCTTCTCGTGCTCAATCGCCTCACGCTCTGCCGCACTCAGCTCAAAAGCCTCGGTTTGTGGTTGTTGATTCTCGTGCATAATTAGCGGTCCACGTCTGACATAACAAAATCGATACTACCCAGATAGACAATCAGGTCGGAGACCAGACTGCCGCGAATAGCGGCCGGGATCTGCTGCAGGTGCGCGAAGCTTGGCGTGCGCACGCGGGTACGGTAGCTCATGGTGCTGCCGTCGCTGGTCAGGTAGTAACTGTTAATACCCTTGGTCGCTTCAATCATCTGGAAGGATTCTTGCGCCGGCATGACCGGGCCCCAGGAAACCTGCAGGAAGTGCGTAATCAGGGTTTCGATATGCTGCAGCGTGCGCTCTTTTGGCGGTGGCGTCGTCAGCGGATGATCCGCCTTGAACGGGCCTTCCGGCATGTTATCGAGGCACTGCTGAAGAATGCGCAGGCTCTGGCGCAGCTCTTCCACTTTCAGCATCACGCGGGTGTAGCAGTCGGAGACGCCACCGCCGGTCGGGATCTCAAAGTCGAAGTTTTCATAGCCAGAATAGGGACGCCATTTACGTACGTCGAAGCCGATGCCGGTCGCGCGCAGGCCCGCGCCGGTGGTGCCCCACTCCAGCGCCTCTTTCGCGTTGTAGGCGGCAACCCCTTTCGAACGACCGATGAGGATGGTGTTGCGCAGCGCGGCTTTCTCATAGGAATCCAGACGCTTCGGCATCCACTCGAGGAATTCGCGCAGCAGGCGATCCCAGCCGCGGGGCAGGTCGTGCGCGACGCCGCCGATACGGAACCAGGCCGGGTGCATACGGAAACCGGTAATCGCTTCCACCAGATCGTAGATCTTTTGACGGTCGGTAAAGGCAAAGAACACCGGCGTCATCGCCCCGACGTCCTGAATAAAGGTAGAGATGTACAGCAGATGGCTGTTGATACGGAACAGCTCGGAGAGCATCACGCGGATCACGTTGACGCGATCCGGCACGGTTATCCCCGCCAGTTTCTCAACCGCCAGCACGTAAGGCATTTCGTTAACGCAGCCGCCGAGATATTCAATACGGTCGGTATACGGAATGTAGCTGTGCCAGGACTGGCGCTCGCCCATTTTCTCGGCGCCGCGGTGGTGGTAGCCGATATCTGGCACGCAGTCGACGATCTCTTCGCCATCAAGCTGTAGAATAATACGGAACGCACCGTGAGCGGAGGGGTGGTTCGGGCCGAGGTTAAGGAACATGAAGTCCTCGTTTTCGGTCCCGCGCTTCATGCCCCACTCTTCCGGTTTAAAGGTCAGCGCTTCCATTTCCAGATCCTGTTTGGCTTTGGTCAGCTCAAACGGGTCAAATTCGGTGGCGCGCGCCGGGTAGTCTTTACGCAGCGGGTGACCTTCCCAGGTCGGCGGCATCATGATGCGGCGCAGATTCGGGTGACCATCGAAGGTCACGCCAAACATCTCCCAGGTTTCACGCTCATACCAGTTGGCGTTAGGGAACAGTTTGGTGAAGGTCGGCAGATGCAGATCGTTTTCAGACAAGGCAACCTTGAGCATGATGTCGCGGTTGCGGTCTATTGAAATCAGATGATAGAAAACGGAAAAATCCGCGGCGGGTAAACCGTCGCGGTGCGTGCGCAGACGTTCGTCCATGCCGTGCAGGTCAAACAGCATCACGTAAGGCTTCGGCAATTTCTTCAGGAAATCACCCACCTCAAGCAGCTGTTCACGCTTCACCCAAACCACCGGAACGCCGGTGCGGGTTGGCTGAACGGTAAAGGCATCCGGCCCAAAACGGTTGCGCAGTTCGCCGATCACCGGGTCATCAAGGTGATCGCGGGTTTGCCAGGCTGGTGCGGCGTCATGCGCGGTTAAATCGGTCATATTGTTCACCATTGCAAAAGGTCCGTGGTGACTGCCGGCGAGGCTTCGCGCTGTAGTAGATTGATTTGCGAAGTTTTTATCCCGCCCGCAGGCGCAAGTTAAATCTCGTCCGGAGTCCGCAGATTGGTCACTGCAATACGTTCGCCGCGTTTACGCTCGCGTTCCGACTGCATATTGGCGCGGTACACGCCCTGATCGCCAACCACCCACGAGAGCGGACGGCGTTCTTTACCAATGGATTCCTGCAGCAGCATCAGCGCCTGCATATAAGCTTCCGGACGCGGCGGGCAGCCCGGGATGTAAACATCGACCGGAATAAACTTATCCACGCCCTGGACGACAGAGTAAATATCGTACATTCCGCCGGAGTTGGCGCATGCGCCCATCGAGATAACCCACTTCGGCTCCAGCATCTGGTCATAAAGACGCTGAATGACCGGCGCCATTTTAGTAAAGCAGGTGCCGGCGACCACCATCAGGTCAGCCTGACGCGGGGAGGCACGTAATACTTCTGCACCAAAGCGCGCAACGTCATGCACCGCGGTGAATGACGTCACCATTTCCACGTAGCAGCAAGAAAGGCCGAAGTTGTAAGGCCAGATTGAGTTCTTACGGCCCCAGTTCACCATGTCATGCAAGGCGTGTTCGAGTTTCCCCATATACACGCTTTTATTGACTTCTTGCTCCAGGGGGTCGGTTACGATCTCCTGTTTTTGCAGGGGGTAACGGTCGTTCTCACCGTTAGGATCGATGCGGGTGAGCGTATAATCCATCTTATTGCCTCGCTTTTACTGCGTATGACGGTTAGTGGGACTGTCTGTTTCCGGGTTAACCAGCGTGCGACGGGAGCGCGCAGGCGTCCAGTCCAGTGCGCCGATACGAACGAGGTAAACCAGACCAGCCAGTAGCACTAAAATGAAAATTGCGGCTTCCACAAAGCCGACCCAGCCGCTTTCACGGATAGAAGTCGACCATGCGTAGAGATACAGGGCTTCCACGTCGAAGATAACGAAGAACATGGCAACCAGATAAAACTTCGCAGAAAGACGTAAGCGAGCCGAACCGACGGAGTCGATCCCGGATTCAAACGGCGTGTTCTTGCTTCGCGCGCGCGCGCGTCCGCCAAGGTACCAGCCGCCGACGAGCATCAGGCAGCACAGGCCGATAGCGATGATGAGAAATATAGCGAATGCCCAATGATGAGCGATGACTTCAGTGGATGTTGACATACGCATTGCTTAACCAAAAAAGTGTAGCGCTAAAACCCTCTGCTCTTACTGGCAGATGAACGCCACAGCGTTTCACGGGGAGGAATAAAAAAATAGCCGTGCAAAAAAGCGTCCCTGGGTGATGTGGAAGGCCAGTTGCGGTGGCTTTTTACTCCTTTCATTAACCTTTTGTCAACTTTAACAAAAGTTTTCACAACATTAATTTACATTGGATTTTTTTCATTAACATTAAATGCCCTTTCATGCGGAATAACCTTGCATACTGTTCGGCTTTAGTGTTGTTGAATCGTGTCCGTTTCCGCCGTAAATCAAAATGGCCCGCCTATTTTGACAGGATTCAGACACGATTCCTCCCCCTAAGGAGGGGTATTTTCTTGATCTGCGACACGCTTTTGTTAATTCAACCAAGAAAACAGCAACAAACCAGATGGTTTTTTAACATTAGCAGGAAGTATTGAAAGTGCAGAGAAAAGTCGAGAAATGAGAGGAGGAGCGGATCTAACCTACTGATTTAGCTCAAAATAAATCAACAAAAGTTTCTATTAATCAATAAAATTTGAAAAAAACGAACCGCAGCGGCAATTTCACACGTCTGGGGTTCGTTTTTACACTTACATTTTGTTACCAGTTTTTGTGATGTTTGTTAGCTTTTCCCGCTCAGGAAATAAGGGAATTATCTCCCCCTTCAGGAGTATAAACGCGTTGCGTGGACCACGGCTGGTACTCTGCGCTCAGCGACTGAAAAATGGCCTGCGTCAGCTCGCTTGCCTTCTGCGGATTGCAGTTCAGCATGTAGCGGGTATCCGGCAGCACGGGTAAACCGTCACTCCGGCCCGGTACGCGAAATTCGGGGCTCATCATCTCTACCGGCTGCACGGTCACGCCAAGCCCGGCTTTCACCGCCGCCTTCACCCCCGCCATTGAGCTTGCCGCATGGGAAAGATGCCACGCAACGCCGGCGGCGTTGAGTACCTCAACGATCTCTTCCCGAAACGGATCCGGGGCATCCAGCAAAACAAGCGGGACAGACTCGCCCTGAGGGAGGACATAATCCGCTGCGCAGTACCACAGCGTTGGCGACGTGCGCAGCGTCAGCATGTCGGAACCCTTGGTTTGTCGGGTCGTCAGCGCAAGATCGATTGCCCCGCTCTTCAGCATATCGACGATATCAAGGTGTTTGAGGACTTTGATTTCCAGCGTCAGCCTGGGATAAAAACTACCAATCCGGTTTAACAGGCACGGTAAAATGGTATCCGCCGTCTCATCAGAGGCTCCCACGGTCAGCGTTCCCTGCAGGCTGCCAAACATGAGCGACATACAGGCTTCATCATTAAAGCGCAGAATTTTCCGCGCATAGCCCAGCAGCTGAATGCCCTGCTCGGTCAGAAGCTTATTGCGCCCGTGGCGAGCAAAAAGTTCTTTGCCAACCAGCTGCTCCAGCCGCTGCATCTGCTGGCTCACCGCTGACTGGGTCCGGCGCACCGCGACGGCGGCAGCGGCAAAGGTACTGAGATCGGCGACGGCAACAAAGGTTCTCAAGAGATCGAGGTCTAAATTTAGTATCGAACGATTTTCATTTATCATATTTGCTTCACATTCAGGCGGCTAATGCTTACCTGCCTTGTTGATACTGTGCTCCAGGCTTCCGGCTAATCCTTAAGCTTCGCGTTACCCGCCAGAGACGGACGGATGAACAACTGGACGAACGTTATTGCATTAGAAAGCACTCATCCGCAGCAAATGCGCGGAATTTCAGAGTAATATTTTGCTCGTACGCCTAAGCGCTTTTAATTACGACGCATTTGTTTTTGTGATGTGACGCAAAAAATAGCCGTCAATGACCATTGTCTGCATCCTCACCGGCGACAAACCTTGCCATCGGGCTCAGGCAGAACAAAAACCTGCAATAACAATGTATTAATAAAGAAATAAGCTACCTGGCATAGCCATATGTCGGTATTAACGGCGATATTCTAACCGAAAACCACAATATTTATAAGCGTTAATCAGTATTATCTCAGGCCACTTTAAATGCTGGTTGGCGCTTTAATTAAATTAACAGATCTAAGAATATTCCTTGCATAAAATAAAACTCATTTAGCTATTAAATACTTTCATTAAAAATATCTAGCAAAGTTGTTACAACCTTCAGCGTATTGTGAATTAAACGTTCACCAGACGATGATTCGTTTTACGCGTAAAAAACAAGCGCCGGTCCTCTTTAAATCAACAAACCAGATAAACGTTCACCAAAACACCACCAGGCACAATATAAGACCATCAATAAAATTATTAAAGGTGTAATGTATAAACAAAAGCGCAGTTCACCAGATAAATTGATTACACCAAAAAGCGATGAATAGCAAAATCTTCTCCTGTTAACCCTTCAAAACAGCGGGGAGGCGGAGTACATTATTCCGTGCTGACTTCCACGGCAGGGAGTGGCGATAACAGCTAAAAGGTCAAGGTTCATGTCCCCCATCGAAAAATCCAGCAAGTTAGATAACGTCTGTTACGACATCCGCGGCCCGGTTCTGAAAGAGGCGAAACGCCTTGAAGAAGAAGGCAATAAAGTCCTGAAGCTGAACATCGGCAACCCAGCGCCGTTTGGCTTTGACGCGCCTGACGAGATCCTCGTTGACGTTATCCGCAACCTTCCTACCTCGCAGGGCTACAGCGATTCAAAGGGCCTCTATTCCGCCCGTAAGGCCATCATGCAGCATTACCAGGCCCGCGGTATGCGTGATGTGACGGTCGAAGATATCTATATTGGTAACGGCGTTTCGGAGCTTATCGTCCAGGCCATGCAGGCGCTGCTGAACAGCGGCGATGAAATGCTGGTCCCGGCGCCTGATTATCCGCTGTGGACCGCCGCGGTCGCGCTTTCCAGCGGTAAAGCGGTGCATTATCTTTGCGATGAGTCGTCCGACTGGTTCCCGGACCTCGACGATATCCGCGCGAAAATCACCCCGCGTACCCGCGGCATCGTGATTATCAACCCGAATAACCCAACCGGCGCGGTGTACTCAAAAGAGCTGCTGATGGAGATCGTCGAGATCGCCCGCCAGCATAACCTGATTATTTTCGCCGATGAGATCTACGATAAGATCCTCTACGATGAAGCGCAGCACCACTCAATTGCGCCGCTGGCCCCGGATCTGCTCACCGTTACCTTTAACGGTCTGTCAAAAACCTACCGCGTTGCCGGCTTCCGCCAGGGTTGGATGGTACTGAACGGGCCGAAGAAACACGCAAAAGGCTATATCGAAGGCCTGGAGATGCTGGCCTCTATGCGCCTGTGCGCCAACGTCCCGGCCCAGCATGCGATCCAAACCGCTCTCGGCGGCTATCAGAGCATCAGCGAATTTATTGTTCCCGGCGGACGCTTGTATGAACAGCGTAATCGCGCCTGGGAGCTGATTAACGACATTCCGGGCGTCTCGTGCACTAAGCCGAAAGGCGCGCTGTATATGTTCCCGAAAATCGACGCTAAACGCTTTAATATTCACGATGACCAGAAGATGGTGCTCGATTTTCTGCTGCAGGAGAAAGTCCTGCTGGTTCAGGGTACCGCCTTTAACTGGCCGTGGCCGGACCACGTGCGTATTGTGACCCTTCCGCGCGAAGACGATCTTGAAATGGCAATTACCCGTTTCGGGCGTTTCCTTTCCGGCTACCACCAGCTCTGATTTTATCTGTCCAGCCGCCGGGATTTGCATCCGGCGGCAATCCCTGCGCACAATGGCACCCGACGTCGTAACTGATTAAGGGTTCCTATGAGTCAGAGTCATTTCTTTGCCCACCTCTCCCGCCTGAAACTGATCAACCGCTGGCCGCTGATGCGTAATGTGCGCACCGAAAACGTCTCCGAACACAGCTTACAGGTCGCGATGGTGGCCCATGCGCTGGCGGCGATCAAAAATCGTAAATTCGGCGGGCGGGTTAACGCCGAACGCATCGCGCTGCTGGCGATGTATCACGATGCCTCGGAAGTCCTGACCGGCGACCTGCCGACGCCGGTAAAATATTTCAATTCTCAGATCGCGCAAGAGTACAAAGCCATCGAAAAAATCGCCCAGCAGAAGCTGGTCGATATGGTTCCTGATGAACTGCGCGACATTTTTGAACCGCTGATCGATGAACATCACTACAGCGAAGAGGAAAAATCCCTTGTCAAGCAGGCGGATGCGCTTTGCGCCTACCTGAAGTGTCTGGAAGAGCTATCGGCGGGGAACAATGAATTTCTGCTGGCCAAAGGCCGCCTTGAAAAAACGCTGGAATCGCGCCGCAGCGCAGAGATGGACTACTTTATGCAGGTGTTCGTCCCGAGCTTCCATCTTTCCCTCGATGAAATCAGCCAGGATTCGCCTTTATAACCCCACACTTCCCCGGCCAGCGTCAGCCTGACCGGGGAAGGATGCCGCTGAATCAGAACGGAAACAGCACCGGGATCAGCAGGACGCACACTACCATCACCAGGAGGGTGAACGGCACGCCGATTTTGACAAAATCGCTGAATGAATATTTCCCCGGCCCCAGCACCAGGGTGTTCACCGGCGACGATACCGGGGTCATAAACGCCGCCGAGGCCGCCATGGCGACCACCATCGCAAAGGGATAAGGCGAAACCCCCATCGACTTTGCCGCGGCCAGCGCAATGGGCGCCATCAGCACCGCGGTGGCGGTATTGGAAATAAACAGGCCGATAGCCGCGCACATCACGAACAGGCAGCCAAGCATCAGATAAGGCCCTTTACTCCCCGCCACATCCATGAGGCCCTGAACCACCAGATCCACGCCGCCGGTTTTCTGCAGCGCCAGAGCAAAAGGCATCATTCCGACAATCAAGATAATGCTCGGCCAGTGGATAGCTTTATAGGCGCTCTCGGCGTTAATACAGCGGAATTTACCCATCAGCAGGCAGGCAATGATGGCCGCTATAGGGTTAGGAATTTCGTCAGTCAGCATCAGCGCGACCATCAGCACCAGACAGAAAATCGCGTGCGGCGCCTGGCTGTGCGCCGGCGAGGCGTCGTTGACCTCGATGGGCATATTCAGCACCACAAAGTCACGGCCCCGCTTAGCCAGCAGCGCTATCTGCCGCCAGTTGCCCACCACCAGCATGATATCGCCAAGCTGCAAGGCTTCATCGGTCACCGCGCCGTCAAGGGCTTTGCCATCGCGTTTCAGCCCCACGATGTTCAAATCAAAACGGGTACGAAAGGCGATTTCGCGCACCGACTTGCCAATCAGTTCTGAATCCGGGATCAGAGAGACTTCCGCCATCCCCACGTCCAGCGCCTGATCGGAAAAATATTCGCCGCGCAGCACCATCGGTTCGAGCATCTGCTCGCCGCAGAACTGGCGTAAATCCACGTCTGAGGCCGACATATCGATCAGCAAGACGTCGCGGGCGCGGAATTCCGATACGCCGTTAACGTTAACGATAACCCGTCGAAAGCGCCGCCAGCGCTCAACGCCGATAACGTTCGCCCCGTAGCGCTCGCGTAGCTTCAGGTCGTCCAGGCGCTGGCCAATCATCGGCGAGCCGGGGCGTATGGCCAGGCGGCGCGCGCGCCCCGTGAGATGATAATCTTTAATGAGATCGCGGAAGGTGCTTCTTTTTCGGCCATCTCGCGCTTGCTCGCCCTCTTCTCCTTTGAGCATAAAACGCATCACCAGCATATAGAAAACGCCCAGAACCAGCACCACCAGACCTATCGGCGTAACGCTAAAAAAGCTGAATCCTTGCAGCCCTTCGCGTAAAAGTTCGCTGTTAACGACCAGGTTAGGTGGTGTGGCCACCAGGGTCATCATCCCGCTGATAAGTCCGGCAAAACTGAGCGGCATCATCAACCGCGAAGGGGAGGTGTTCATGCGCATCGACACGCTGAGCACCACGGGGATAAAAATGGCCACCACGCCGGTCGAGCTCATAAACGCCCCTAATCCGGCAACGGTTAACATCAAATAGACCAGCATTTTGGTTTCGCTGTTGCCGGCAACCTTCACCAGCCAGGAGCCCATTTTGGTGGCGACCCCGGTGCGCACCAGCCCATCGCCAATAATAAAAAGCGCGGCAATAAGAATAACGTTAGGATCGCTAAAGCCGGAGAAGGCCTCGCTGAGCGTTAAAGTGTCGCTGAGGACGAAAGCGACAATCACCAGCAATGCGATAGCGTCCATGCGCACTTTTCCGGTGGCAAAGAGCACGACGGCTACGGCAAGAAGGGATAACACCCAAATCAATTCACCGTTCACAACTTATCCTTGTCAGAAGATGGAGTTGGAAGTCTGGCATAAAAAAGCCCCGCCGGCGCGGGGCTAAATCATGAGATTAATCTTTAAGGATAATATTCACGTTGCCGTCAGGCAGGCGTTCAACCTGCAGGCTCTCCAGCGTCGTTAATACTAAATCCGCTTCATCAAGACGCGGCGCATCGGCGGGCACATTGACCGCGATGGTGCGACAGCCGGCATTCAGCCCGGCGAGCAGACCGGCAGGCGCATCCTCCACGACGGCGCAATCCCCCGGCGCCAGCCCCAACAGTTCAGCTCCCAGCAGGTAGGCGTCTGGTGCGGGTTTCCCGTGCTTTACGCGCTCGGCGGTAACAAAAACCTTCGCCTCAGGCAGTCCCGCGGCACGATGACGAGCGTGGGCGACGGGTATCGAACCCGACGTCACGATCGCCCACGGAATCCCCGCGCGATCGAGCGTCCTGAGCAACGCCACCGCGCCCGGCAGCGCCGTTACGCCATCCGTATCCGTTGCTTCTACCGTTTCCAGCAGGGTGAACTCTGCCTGAATCTCCTCTTCGCTGCGGCCGGGGAGAAAATGACGCAACGAGGTTATCGCCTGTTTGCCATGAATGAAGTTCAGCACTTCATCATGAGGGATACTGAACCGATCCGCCCATTTGCACCACGAACGCTCCACAACCGGCAACGAATCGACCAATGTCCCGTCAAGATCAAACAGGAAACCTTTACACTGCACGGGAACCTCCATCAGGCGTTGATAATTTGGTTAATTTCGTTACTGCTTAAATGGTACTGACGCGGGCAGGAGTGCCAGGTGCTCAGCATGCGCTGGTATTTTTCCCACATCGGGGTCTGGGAGTTAAAACCGTGAGTGCCGGCGTCAAAGTGGCTGTAGCGCCCTTCAACGTTAACCATAAAGCGAACATAGCCGAGATAGCGGGCTTCGGTCGCCACGTCGAAGCCGAGGAAGGTGACCCGACGCTCGTCAATTCCGCTGGCATCCTTCAGGTTCGTCCAGGAGACATGCAGCGCATGATACATCTCCATGATATCAATGATGGTACGACACGTTTCCTCGGTAAGCTGGCCAAACTCGCGGTCCAGCTCGCGCATCTGCAGCCCGTATCCACGCTCAATGATGGTCTGCAGGCGGCGGTAGCGTTCAGCGTTGTCCGGATCGAGCATCGTCATCATTTTGTATTGATTCGACAGAATCAGACGCTGCGCATTGGTCATTTCCATTTTTGACTCCTGTGGCACTTTTACGACGTGAAAAAAGAAGGCGCATAATTCATGCGCCTTCTTTTATATGCGTTTTCCCGATGCAATTACAAATCATCAAGGAAAGTTTTATCCAGTTGTTTGAAGGCGCGCTTAAGCGTGTCAGCTAAAGCCTGATAATCCGGCTTGCCGTCAACCGGCGTCAGCGCTTGTCCCGCCTCCTGCAGTTTACCCCGTACTTCATAAAACCAGTTCAGTATCGACGGCGGCAGCGGCGTTACCGAACGCTTACCCAGCCACCATAAGCCTTGCATCGGCAGACTCAGCGCGAACAGCGCGGTAGCCACGGCAGGGCCCAGCTGGCCGCCGAGGGCGATTTGCCAGCACAGCGTGAAAATCGCCACCGGCGGCATGATGCGAATCGCATAGCGCGTGGCGCGAATAATACGGTTTTCAATAAACACCGGGGCAAGGCGCTTATCCAGAGGCCAGGTCTTTGCATAGTGCTGCCCGTGGCGAAACAAGCCAAAAAAACTCACAGGGCGATTCTCGGGACCGGACATGGCTTACCTCAACTTTACATATAAAACTTAAAAAATATGTGCAAAACACCAACTGTGCATGACAACGTTCAAAAGATTTTGGCAATGGCGGCCTCAATCAGGTATTCTGTGCGCACCTGAGGGGCGGTTAGACCCTTTTACCAGGTTAGTCAAATTATCGCATATTCTGCCACCGGCTGAAAATTATGCAAAATGACATAAAATCAAATGTACTTCTCTCATCGTGCCCGAAAACAGTACAAGGCATGATGTTAATCATAAATGTCGATGTCATCCTGCGCTACGCTTTGTGACACACTGACGTTTTTTTAGCCACGTATCATAAAAGGTACTTCCATGTCGAGTAAGTTAGTACTGGTTCTGAACTGCGGTAGCTCCTCTCTGAAATTCGCTATCCTTGATGCCGTCAACGGCGACGAATACCTGTCCGGTTTAGCAGAATGTTTCCATCTTCCTGAAGCCCGTATCAAATGGAAAATGGACGGCAGCAAGCAAGAAGCCGAATTAGGCGCTGGCGCTGCTCACAGTGAAGCGCTGAACTTTATCGTTAACACTATTCTGGCACAAAAACCAGAACTGTCTGCTCAGCTGACCGCAATCGGCCACCGCATCGTTCACGGTGGTGAAAAATACACCAGCTCCGTCGTTATCGATGACTCCGTGATTCAGGGAATCAAAGACTCCGCCTCTTTCGCTCCGCTGCACAACCCGGCGCACCTGATCGGTATCGCTGAGGCGCTGAAATCTTTCCCTAATCTGAAAGACAAGAACGTTGCCGTGTTCGACACCGCGTTCCATCAGACCATGCCGGAAGAATCTTACCTCTATGCCCTGCCGTACAGCCTGTACAAAGAACACGGCGTACGTCGCTACGGCGCGCACGGCACCAGCCACTTCTATGTGACTCAGGAAGCCGCGAAAGTTCTGAACAAACCGGTTGAAGAGCTGAACATCATCACCTGCCATCTGGGCAACGGTGGTTCCGTTTCCGCTATCCGCAACGGTAAGTGCGTTGACACTTCCATGGGTCTGACTCCGCTGGAAGGTCTGGTTATGGGTACGCGTTCTGGCGATATCGACCCGGCAATCATTTTCCATCTGCACGATGCGCTGGGCATGAGCGTAGACGCCATCAACAAAATGCTGACCAAAGAGTCCGGTCTGCTCGGTTTGACCGAAGTGACCAGCGACTGCCGCTACGTTGAAGACAACTACCAGGAAAAAGCTGACGCTAAACGTGCCATGGACGTTTACTGCCACCGCCTGGCGAAATATATCGGCTCCTACACCGCGCTGATGGACGGTCGTCTGGACGCCGTCGTATTCACCGGTGGTATCGGTGAGAACGCCGCGATGGTTCGCGAACTGTCTCTGGGCAAACTGGGCGTACTGGGCTTTGAAGTTGATCACGAGCGCAACCTGGCTGCCCGTTTCGGCAAGTCTGGCTTCATCAACAAAGAAGGCACTCGCCCGGCTATCGTCATTCCGACCAACGAAGAGCTGGTCATCGCGCAAGACGCCAACCGTCTGACCGCCTGATTCCACACCGCCAGCCATAACCCTAAATAATTCGAGTTGCAGGAAGGCGGCGACGCAGAGAATCCCCAGGAGCGTACGAGTAGTACGTAACTGGGGTGAGCGGGTAAAGCCAACGCACATGCAACTTGAAGTATGACGGGAAGCTGGTGGTGCAGTTTTGTATCCCGCCTGATACTGGCGGTAACGAAAGAGGATATATCGTGTCCCGTACAATCATGCTGATCCCTACCGGAACCAGCGTAGGCCTGACCAGCGTCAGCCTCGGTGTTATCCGTGCTATGGAACGTAAAGGCGTTCGTCTGAGCGTCTTTAAACCTATCGCTCAACCGCGTGCCGGTGGCGATGCGCCAGACCAGACTACCACTATTATTCGCGCGAACTCCGACCTTCCGGCCGCAGAACCGCTGAAGATGAGCCACGTTGAGTCGCTGCTCTCCAGCAACCAGAAAGACGTGCTGATGGAAGAGATCATCGCCAACTACCACGCCAACGCTCAGGATGCGGAAGTGGTGCTGGTTGAAGGTCTGGTCCCGACCCGCAAACATCAGTTTGCCCAGTCTCTGAACTACGAAATCGCGAAAACGCTGAACGCTGAAATCGTTTTTGTGATGTCCCAGGGTACCGATACTCCTGAACAGCTGAAAGAGCGCATTGAGCTGACTCGCAGCAGCTTCGGCGGCGCGAAAAACACCAGCGTCACCGGCGTGATCGTCAACAAGCTGAATGCGCCGGTTGACGAACAGGGCCGTACTCGCCCTGACCTGTCGGAAATCTTCGACGACTCTTCCAAAGCAAAAGTCGTGAAGATCGATCCGGCTCAGCTGCAGAGCGGTAGCCCATTACCGGTTCTGGGCGCGGTGCCGTGGAGCTTCGATCTGATCGCCACCCGCGCGATTGATATGGCGCATCACCTGAACGCCACCATCATCAACGAAGGCGACATCAATACCCGTCGCGTGAAGTCCGTCACCTTCTGTGCGCGTAGCATTCCGCACATGCTGGAACACTTCCGCGCAGGCTCCCTGCTGGTCACTTCCGCAGACCGTCCTGACGTTCTGGTCGCCGCCTGCCTGGCCGCGATGAACGGCGTGGAAATCGGCGCTATCCTGCTGACCGGCGGCTACGAAATGGACGCCCGCATCAGCAAACTGTGCGAACGCGCGTTTGCAACCGGCCTGCCGGTATTCATGGTTAACACCAACACCTGGCAGACCTCTCTGAGCCTGCAGAGCTTCAACCTGGAAGTTCCGGTTGACGATCACGAGCGCATCGAGAAAGTTCAGGAATACGTGGCTAACTATATCAACGCCGACTGGATTGAATCGCTGACCGCAACTTCCGAGCGCAGCCGTCGCCTCTCTCCGCCAGCCTTCCGCTATCAGCTTACCGAGCTGGCGCGTAAAGCAGGCAAGCGCGTCGTGCTGCCGGAAGGCAACGAGCCGCGTACCGTTAAAGCCGCGGCTATCTGCGCCGAGCGCGGTATCGCCACCTGCGTACTGCTGGGTAACCCGGATGAAATCACCCGCGTGGCCGCCTCTCAGGGCGTAGAGCTGGGCGCCGGTATTGAAATCGTTGACCCGGAAGTGGTTCGCGAAAGCTACGTTGCTCGCCTGGTCGAGCTGCGTAAGAGCAAGGGGATGACCGAAGCGGTTGCCCGCGAGCAGCTGGAAGACAACGTGGTTCTCGGCACCCTGATGCTCGAGCAGGACGAAGTCGACGGCCTGGTATCCGGCGCGGTTCACACCACCGCCAACACCATCCGTCCGCCGCTGCAGCTGATCAAAACTGCGCCGGGCAGCTCTCTGGTCTCCTCCGTATTCTTCATGCTGCTGCCGGAACAGGTTTACGTTTACGGCGACTGCGCGATCAACCCGGATCCGACCGCTGAACAGCTGGCTGAAATCGCCATCCAGTCCGCAGACTCCGCGATTGCCTTCGGCATCGAACCGCGCGTGGCCATGCTCTCCTACTCCACCGGCACCTCCGGCGCCGGCAGCGATGTAGAGAAAGTACGCGAAGCGACCCGTCTGGCGCAGGAAAAACGTCCTGACCTGATGATCGACGGCCCGCTGCAGTACGATGCAGCGGTCATGGCTGACGTAGCGAAATCCAAAGCGCCGAACTCCCCGGTTGCCGGCCGCGCTACCGTGTTTATCTTCCCGGACCTGAACACCGGTAACACCACTTACAAAGCCGTACAGCGTTCTGCCGACCTGATCTCCATCGGGCCGATGCTGCAGGGGATGCGTAAGCCGGTGAACGACCTGTCCCGTGGCGCGCTGGTTGACGATATCGTCTATACCATCGCCCTGACCGCGATTCAGTCGTCCCAGCAGCAAGCATAATCTGCCCGCTGCATGAAAAAAGGCGACCGGATGGTCGCCTTTTTATTTACAGCAGCTCTCGCGCCGCCGAGACAATATCATGCGCCGTCAGGCCATACTCCTTCTGCAAGAACTCCTGCGTTCCCACCTGGCCATAGCGCTCCTTCACCCCCACGCGACGCATCGGAACCGGGCAGGTCTCCACCAGCACTTCCGCCACCGCCGATCCCAGCCCGTTATGAATACTGTGGTTTTCGCAGGTCACAATACGCCCGGTTTTCTCGGCATAATTTTTCACCAGCATGCGGTCGATGGGCTTCAGGGTAAACATATCAATCACCGCCGCGCTGACCCCTTCCTGCTCAAGCTGACGCGCCGCCTCAAGGGCTTCCGCCACCATGATCCCGTTGGCAATCAGGGTGATGTCGTCGCCTTCGCGCAGCACATTCCCTTTGCCGATGGTAAACGTCGAACCCGGCGCATAGACGGTCGGCGCCTGTTTGCGGATCGTGCGTACCCAGTAAAAACCGTCGAGATCGATAAGCTGACGCAGAATATCCTCAAACATCACCGCATCGGTCACTTCCAGCACCACCGAATGGGCCAGACCGCGCACGATCCCCATATCTTCAAACGACATATGGGTTCCGCCGTTATGGCAGGCGGTCACCCCGGCATCCGAAGCGATCACTTTGACGTTATTCCGCTGATAATCGAGCGACATAAACAGCTGGTCGAAGCAGCGGCGGCTGGCGAAAGCGGTAAAGGTATGGACAAACGGCTTGCGTCCGGTCAACGATAGCCCGGCGGCGGTGCCGATCACGTTGGCTTCCATAATGCCGCAGTTGATGACGTGCTGCGGATGCTGCCGCGCGACGCCATCCATCGCCATGGAGCTCATCAGATCCGCTTCCAGCGCGATAATCGGGCTCCTGGCTTCAATTTGCTGCGCGACGAATCCGGCATAGACTTTACGCATCTCTACGGCATCTTTTTGCCCTGCGGGTGCAACCTTAATCATGTTCAGCCTCCAGTTGGCGAATCGTCTCGTTTAGCGTCTCTTTCATCTCCGCCGTCAGGCGTAAATGGTGGTTATTACTGAGATTCTCGAGATACGGCACGCCCTGGCCTTTCACGCTATCGAGAATAACCACGCGCGGGCGCGCATCGACGGGAGGTACGGGTTGAACCGCGGCCAGCAGCCCGGGGATGTCATCGCCTTTGACGGTGACAACATCAAAACCAAAGGCGCGGAATTTATCCTCCAGGTTGAAAGCGCAAATGATTTCATCCAGCCTGCCGTCAAGCTGTAACTTGTTCCAGTCAACAAACACGGTCAGATTATTCAGACGGTGATGGGCAATAAACTGAAAGGCTTCCCAGCACTGGCCTTCATTCAGCTCGCCGTCGCCAACGATACAGAACACGCGATTCGCCCGCCCCGCCAGCTTATGCGACAGCGCCATGCCGCCGGCGATGGAAATCCCCTGCCCCAGCGAGCCCGTAGTGGCGTCCACCCCACGCGTTTTCAGCCGGTCCGGATGGCTTGGCAGCCGCGTACCGTTCTGGTTTAGCGTGCTCAGCTCCTCCATCGGGAAATACCCCTTAATCGCTAACGTACTGTACAGCGCGGGGCCGGCATGACCTTTTGATAACACAAAGTAGTCGCGCTCTGGCCAGTCCGGGTCCGCGGGATCAATTTTCATCACCGCGCCGTACAGTACCGCCAGCGTCTCCACGACCGACATACTGCCGCCGTAGTGGCCGAAACCGAGGTCCGTCAGCGATTTCAGGGTAGCGACGCGAATGTCCCGCGCCAGGTTAGTCACTTCTTGCACATTCATGATTTCGCTCCGCTGTTCTCCTGCGCGCCGCCGCCCACAGGTTTCTTTTTCACAAAAACGTTGTACGCCACCAGCAGCACAAACAACGCCACAACAAGGCCGGTAATCGCAAACGGCGACAGGTAGCGGGCCAGGTTACCCAGCACGATACCCACGGCGCCGAAATCCGCATCCGAGAAAGTGGTGTTGGCAAAGCCAATCGCCCCCAGTACCGGCAGCAGCAGCACCGGCAGGAAGGTGATCAGCAGGCCGTTGGCAAACGCGCCAATCATCGCCCCGCGCCGCCCGCCGGTGGCGTTGCCAAAGACCCCCGCGGTCGCGCCGGTAAAGAAATGCGGCACCACGCCGGGCAGGATCAGCACCCATTTAAACTGCCCGCAGAGGAACAGCCCGACCAGACCGCCGAGGAAACTAAACAGGAAGCCAATCAGCACCGCGTTGGGCGCGTAGGGGTAAACGACCGGGCAGTCCAGCGCCGGACGGGCGTTGGGCACCAGCTTTTCTGAAAATCCGGTAAAGGCCGGCACGATTTCCGCGAGGATCAGACGTACCCCTTGCAGGATGATGAACACCCCGGCGGCGAAGGTAATCGCCATAATGATGGCGTAAACCAGGTAGTTCTGGCCTCCGCTAAAGGTGCTTTCCACGTACTCGCGCCCCGCGCTCACCGCCATAATCAGATAAATAATCATCATGGTCAGCGAAATGGAGATGGAGCTGTCGCGCAGGAAGCTCAGATTTTTCGGCAGGTTCATCTCTTCAGTTGAACGAGATCCTTTACCGCAGACGCTACCGATCCAACCCGACAGCACATAGCCCAGGGTGCCGAAATGGCCGAAAGCGATATCATCCGTGCCGGTAATACGTTTCATATAGCGCTGGGCCAGCGCCGGGAAGAACGCCATCACCAGCCCGAGGATCAGGGAGCCGGTAAAGACCAGCCCGACGCCTTCGAAACCCGCCACGGTAAGAATCACGCCGATCATACAGGCCATATAGAAAGTGTGGTGACCGGTCAGGAAGATATACTTCAGACGCGTAAACCGGGCGACCACAATATTCGCTACCATCCCGAACGCCATAATCAGCGCGGTTGAAGCACCGTATTTTTCCAGGGCAATAGAAACAATCGCCTCGTTATTAGGAATAATGCCCTGAATATTAAAAGCATGTTCAAACATGCCCCCCAGCGGATTCAGCGAACCGACTAATACCGTCGCGCCGCCGCCAAGAACAATAAAACCCAGAATTGTTTTAATGGTTCCCTTGACGACATCGGAGAAAGATTTCTTTTGCGCTACCAGACCAATTAACGCAATTAAACCGACCAGCACCGAGGGTACTTTTAGAATATCAACAACAAAATTCAGCGTTTCAAGGATAAACATATCCACCTCGCTATCAATAATTATTGTCTGGCGAACCACGCGCGCAGCTGCGCTTCGAGTTCGTTAATATCGATGATGTTGGTAATCACCACCAGCTGGCTTTCCGGCACGCTGGCGCTGGCGGCAATGTCTTTTGCCATCACGAATAAATCCGCCGCGCCCGGCGTTGCCGACGACAGATCGGAGTGCTCTACCTCGGCCTCGATATCGAGTTTTTTAAGCACCTTTTTTATATTCATCTCAACCATAAAACTACTGCCCAGGCCAGAGCCGCAAATTGCCATAATTTTCATTGTTATCACCTTTTTTGGGTAGAGTACGTCCACATCACGCAGGCGCGTAATGGGTTATAAGCCGGATAATAAAATTGAATCAGTAGCGCGCGACGATCGTTTTTATCTCCTCAATATTGGTTGCCTGATGTAATTTATTCATATCTTCATCGCTGGAAAATAATTCCGCCAGGGCAGAAATCATTTCGATATGGCTATGTTTATCCGGCGCCGCAAGCATAATGATAATATCAACCGGGTCGAACTCCTCAGAGCCAAACGATACCCCTTGTTGCAGTTTCAACAGCGACAGCCCCAGGCCCTTCGCGCCCTCCTCAGGCCGCGCATGCGGCATCGCCAGTCCCGGGGCCAGCACGTAGTACGGCCCGAGCCGCTGGTGCTGCTCCACGATGGCCGTCACGTAGGCAGGTTCGATAACGTCGGCCTTCAGCAGCGGCCGGGCGCAGATGTCCAGCGCCTGTGGCCAGGTCTCTACGCTTTGCCGCAGCGCGATGGTGGCATCAGAGAGCCAAGTCTTGAGCATTTTGTCCCGCCTCTTTTAGCAAAAGATGGGCAAACTTTATGCAAGCAGCCAATAGTTATCTGCGAGAACGATCACAAAGATAGCGCTACCAACGCTAAACATTCAGATTTGTGATAGCGCTATCAATTCGTAATCATCCCATCAAAACGCAGCAAAAAGGCCCGTTTAAGGCGTATACTCCCTGACACGTGAAGTAATGGATGATAATAAAAACGTCTGTTTAGCAGGAATATGTATGTCTCTAACCCGAAAACGGCGTAGTACCGGTAAAGTCACGATCGCCGATGTTGCTCAGCTGGCTGGTGTGGGAACGATGACCGTGTCCCGCGCCCTTCGCACGCCGGAACAGGTTTCCGATAAGCTCCGTGAAAAAATCGAAGCGGCGGTGCAAGAGCTAGGGTATATGCCTAATCTCGCCGCCAGCGCGCTGGCGTCTGCCTCCTCAAGAACCATCGCGATGGTGGTACCAAATCTTGCCGAGGCGGGCTGTTCGGCGATGTTTGCCGGGCTTCAGCAGATATTACAGCCGGCAGGGTATCAAATCATGCTGGCAGAATCGCAGCACCGTCTGGAGCAGGAAGAAAAGCTGCTGGAAACGCTGCTGGCCTCTAACATCGCCGCCGCCATTCTGCTTAGCGTTGAACACAGCGATACCGTACGCCACTGGCTGAAGAACGCCTCGATTCCGGTGGTGGAGATGGGCGCAATGCGCGCCGATCCGATCGACATGAATATCGGTATTGATAACGTGGCGGCGATGTTCGAGCTGACGGAGATGCTCATCCACCGCGGCTATCAGAATATCGGTCTGCTGTGCGCCAATCAGGAACAGTGGATTTTTCAGCAGCATTTGCAGGGGTGGTATAAAGCCATGCTGCGCCATCATATGTCGCCTAACCGGGTAATTAACGCCGCGCTGCCCGCCAACTTTTCCACCGGAGCTTCACAGCTGCCGGAGTTTTTGCTGGCATGGCCGGAGCTGGATGCGCTGGTTTGCGTTTCCGATGAGCTGGCATGCGGAGCGCTGTATGAATGTCAGCGTCGGCGCATAAAGGTACCGGATGATTTAGCCGTCGTCGGTTTTGGCGACAGCGACGTGAGCCGGGTCTGCCAGCCGCCGTTAACGACCATGGCGGTACCGCACCATAAGATTGGTATAGAAGCCGGGCGCGCCCTTCTGGAGCGTCTTACGGAGGGAAACTGGAGCGACAGAAAGCCCATCGCGTCCAGTTTATGCATGAGGGACAGCTGTTAGAAAACTACTCAGCCTCTTCCTGCTTTTCGCTTTTTGCTGACTCATTATTCGCATTGCGGGTCATCCACAGCGCCAGCGCTTTTAATGAGTCCGGAGTGAACTCATCGCAGCGGGCGGTGATCTCTTCCGGCGTCAGCCAGCACACTTCGCTCACTTCTTCTTCCTGCAGCGCGAACGGGCCGTGCGATACGCAGCTAAACAGGCCGCCCCAGACGCGGCAGTGTTTATCTTCGTAGTAGAACTGCCCGTGGTCAGCAAAAGGCACGCCGGCAATACCGAGCTCTTCTTCCGCCTCACGGCGCGCGGATTCCAGCATTTGCTCGTCAGCCTGCACCACGCCGCCGGCGGTGGCGTCCAGCATGCCCGGCTGGAAATCTTTTGTTTCGGTACGACGCTGCACCAGGATTTTGCCCATCCCATCATGAACAACAATGTAGGTCGCTCGATGACGCAGGCACTCCGCACGCATTTGTTCGCGGCTGGACTGTGCTATCACCTCATTGTTTTCATTAACAATATCGACCCATTCTGTGCTTGCCAAATGATTCTGTTCCGCCATCAGGAAACCTTACTTTTTAAAGCGCTCTTGCGGCGCGTCTATACGGTTGAGGGGTAAATTACGGGTAAATTGCGACCTCTGCAATAACCTGATTATCATCGAGTGCTAAAACCTGCAATTGCCCCTCGTTCAGAAGACCGTAGCTGGCGGTAAATCCCCCTTTAGGGATGCTGACCGAGCCGGGATTGAAGAGAAAAATCTCGCCGCGTTTCTCGGCAACCGGAATATGAGTATGGCCATAAGCCAGCACATCGCCAGCGGCGAGAGGAGGCAAATTTTCGGGGCTATACAGATGCCCGTGGGTCAGAAACAGACGGGTTCGCGCGCTCAAAACCTGCTGCCAGGGGGCGGTAATGGGGAACCGCAGCAGCATTTGATCGACTTCGCTGTCGCAGTTGCCGCGTACGGCAATCACCCGCTCCGCCACGCTATTTAGCGCCTCCGCGACCTGGGCCGGCGCATAGCCTTCGGGAAGGGCGTTACGCGGCCCGTGATTGAGCACATCGCCGAGGATAACCAGCCACTGCGCCCCACTGCGCGCGAACAGCGCAAGCACGCGTTCAGCGGCAGGCAGAGAGCCGTGGATATCCGAGGCAAACATCAGCTTCATACATTTCATCTCCACGCATTACGATGCCGCTATGATAACGGAACCGCTGGCGCTTATCAGCCCGCGCGTTTGGCTGAGAGTGCGACGTAGCGCTGAACCGACGCCCGCTGCCACTGGAAGGTGGCGTAATCCACCAGCGCGGCGGGAACCTCATCGCCGTTCAGGACCAGGCGATTGAGCATCAGCGCCAGGTCGGTATCGGCAATGGACCATTCGCCAAATAGATTCTGCCCGCCATGGGACAGCAGAACGCCAGCCGTTGCAAACAGCTTGTCGGCGCTTTTTTTCCCGGCTTCGCTGAGCGGAGGTTTCTTTGCTGCGGCAAAGACCACGTCCGTGGAGCGCTCTTCGCGAATCGTCATTAAATCGCTACGCAGCCAGGCCTGCACCTGACGCGCCCGCGCGCGCTTTTGCAGGTCATGCGGGTAAAGCCGCTCCCATTCCGGGGGCGCAAAGCGCTCATCCAGATATTCGGTAATCGCGGAGGATTCGCTCAGGAAGAATTCCCCGATCTCCAGCAGCGGTACGCGACGCGTCGCGCTGTAGCCTTTCCAGCCGCTTTGCAAATGTTCGCCGCTGTCGAGGTTAACGGTTTTCAGGGTAAAAGGCAGGCTCTTTTCCTGCAGGGCAACGTATACGGACATCACATATGGCGAGAAAAAATCGGCGTCGGACCACAGGGTAATCGCGGGCTGGCTCATAGCATCCTCAATGGCTAATGTAATGGGGCAATACGCCAACATATCCTGTCTTTCAGAGGATGTCACTGACCGCCACGCTGAGGATCTTACATACTTCTCAGGGGGTGAACGCGATCGGCGAAAGTCATCCAGGATGAGGCAAACCTGTCGGATGATGCCAGTTCACCTATACTCGAAAAGTTTGCGACCTGTGACGGCGAGGAATTTTCATGATCGATTTTTACTACGCACCCACTCCTAATGGCCACAAAATCACGTTATTCCTCGAAGAAGCGCAGCTGGCGTATCGCCTCATCCGGGTGGATATCGGCAAGGGGGAACAGTTTCATCCGCAGTTTCTCGCGATCTCACCCAACAACAAGATCCCGGCGATCGTTGACCACGCTCCCGCCGACGGTGGTGGCCCATTAAGCCTGTTTGAATCCGGCGCCATCCTGCTCTATCTGGCTGAAAAAACGGGAAAATTACTGAGCGGCGAGCTCCGCGAGCGCCACGTCACCCTACAGTGGTTATTCTGGCAGGTCGGCGGGTTGGGGCCGATGCTCGGACAAAATCATCACTTCAACCACTTTGCTCCGCAGGCGGTGCCCTACGCCATTGAGCGCTATCAGGTGGAAACGCAGCGCCTGTATGGCGTGCTCAATCGGCGCCTTGGCGAGAGTCCCTGGCTTGGCGGCAATCACTACAGCATCGCCGATATCGCCTGCTGGCCGTGGGTGAATGCCCATCAGCGCCAGCGTATCGACCTTGCCAATTACCCGGCGGTGCATAACTGGTTTGAACGCATTCGCCAGCGCCCGGCCACCGTTGAAGCGCTTCTGAAAACAGAAGCCCATTAACCCCCTGCTCGCCCGGGAAGCTTTGATGTATGATTGCGGAAATTACTACACGGAGGAAGCCTGCCATGTCTCAACCAGACGCCATTATTCGAATTAAGAACCTGCGCCTGCGTACTTTTATCGGAATTAAAGAGGAAGAGATCGCCAACCGCCAGGACGTGGTGGTTAACGTCGCGATCCACTACCCGGCGGAAAAATCGCGCAACAGCGAAGATATTAACGATGCGCTGAACTACCGCACCATCACCAAGCGCATTATTAGCCATATTGAGAATAACCGCTTCTCTCTGCTGGAAAAATTAACTCAGGATGTGCTCGACATCGCACGCGAACATCACTGGGTCACATATGCTGAAGTAGAGATCGATAAACTGCATGCGCTGCGCTACGCTGATTCGGTATCCATGACGATGAGCTGGCGGCGCTAGACGCATCTTAGGGAGGCGCTATGAACGTTCTGCTTACTGGCGGTACCGGCCTGATTGGCCGCCATCTGATCCCCCGGCTACTGGAGCTTGGACATCACGTAACGGTTTCAACGCGCAGCCCTGAAAAGGCCAAAAGCCGCCTCGATTCGCGCGTCACCCTGTGGCGCGATTTCGAGCATCAGGCGAACCTCAACGGCATTGATGCCGTCATTAATCTGGCCGGTGAGCCGATCGCCGATAAGCGCTGGACGGCGGAGCAGAAACAGCGTCTCTGCCACAGCCGCTGGGATACCACGCAAAAGCTGGTCACGCTGTTCAACGCCAGCGATACGCCGCCCTCGGTGCTGATTAGCGGCTCCGCCGCCGGTTATTATGGCGACCTCGGTGAAGTCGTGGTAACCGAAGAGGAGCCACCGCACAACGAGTTTACCCACAAGCTTTGCGCCCGCTGGGAGCAAATCGCCTGCGAAGCGCAGAGCGATCGCACCCGCGTCTGCCTGCTGCGTACCGGCGTGGTGCTGGCGCCGCGAGGCGGTATTCTGGCCAAAATGACGCCGGCCTTTAAGCTTGGCCTCGGCGGCCCTATCGGTAGCGGAAGGCAATATCTGGCGTGGATCCACATCGACGACATGGTCAACGGTATTCTCTGGCTGCTGGATAACGACCTGCGGGGGCCGTTTAATATGGTTTCCCCTTACCCTGTGCGCAACGAGCAATTCGCCCACGCGCTGGGGCATGCGCTAAATCGCCCTGCCATTTTCCGCGTCCCGGCGGCGGCTATTCGCCTGCTGATGGGAGAATCTTCCGTTCTGGTACTCGGCGGCCAGCGCGCGCTGCCTAAACGCCTGGAAGCCGCCGGATTTGGCTTTCGTTGGTACGATCTGGAAGAAGCCCTCGCCGATGTGCTGCGGTAGTCCAGGTCCATCAGGGAGAGTATCGCTCTCCCTGATTAATTAATTTATGGAACCCGCTTCGCAGCGCGTAAAAATCACCAGTCCTGTGTCGCCTTAACTGTGAATCTCATTCCAGTGATATGCCTTTCACTCTGCCATAACCCTGCGTGTAATTTAACACCATCACACCGTTGACATTCGTCAACAATTTATTCAATATTACCAGGACGAATTGATGAAGGAATATCCGGATAAACATATCAGAGCAGCTATTGACTACGCACTGGCACGAGACTGGATTTTTATCACTGGCGGCAAAAGCGCTCACTGTTTTGGCAGGTTGATGTGTGGGACAGCCCGGCACCGGGAACATATGATGAGCATCTGGTCAACGCCTGCGGTACCCATTAACCACGCCAGGCAAATTATCAGAATGGTCGACCGCTGCCAGCCGCCTGCCTCGGGTCAGATTAACCACAAGAAGGATTAAACCATGGCGCTGTATAATTTTACGCTCACCCTCTCCGGCGTAACTGCTCGTACCGTGGGTCTGGAAGATGCGCTGCATGCCGCAGGCTGCGCTGACGCACTGGTCTGTTTTTACGGAACGGCGGTCTATCTGGAGTTCGATCGCGAAAGAGACTCTCTTGAGCAGGCTATTCTGTCAGCGATTGCCGATATCGAATCCGCATCGGCTCTGAACGCGCGGGTTGAATCCGTCGATTCCGCGCTGGTCGGTTTAAGCGATATTGCCGAACTTACCGGCCTGACGCGACAGGCCGTCGCCTTATTAAAAGATGGCGCACGAGGCTCAGGTCAGTTTCCCGGGCCGGTACAGCGGGTTAAAGGCAATTCCCCGCTGTGGCGCTGGAAAACCGTCGTGGGCTGGCTGGTGATGGAAGGACGGCTTGCCGAAGATTCACCGCTGGTCGCCCACGCGACAGTTCTGGATAACCTCAACCTGGCGCTACAACTGAGGGCGACGTCGGAGAGCACCACCGTGCTGCGCTATCTTCACGGCTTCGGAAATCAGCCCCGGGCTTGTCCGACGGTTGCTTAGACGCATTGCCCTTCCGGCGCTTTATGATGTTAAGGTGGCGGAATAATCCACCGCTATGGACCGCTTTATGAGAATACTCACCACTCCGCGCCTGCGCCTCTCTCCGTTTCACTCATCCGACTGGCCTTTTTTCCTGCGCTTACGACGAGACCCGGAAGTGATGCGCTATATGGGCGAGATTCTTGAGGAGCCGGCGCTGCGGACGCTGTTTGCATCACGCTGCGCTGACCCGGGCGTATTCGTACTGCGCGACGCCAGCGGCGCAGCGGTTGGCGATATTGGCCTGCGCATCAGCGGTAAAAATCCGCACGAAGCGGATGTCGGATACGCTCTCCTGCCTGAGGCTCAGGGGAAGGGTTACGCCAGTGAAGCGCTAAAAGCGATTTGCGACTACGGATTTCAGCAGCTCGGCGTTCACGCAATAAATGCCTGGGTGCTGGGCAGTAACGCTGGCTCTTCCCGTCTGCTGGAAAAACACGGCTTTATCCGCATTCAGGTGCTCGAAAAAGCGTATCATCTGAACGGCATTGACTATGACGACTGGGTGTATCGGCTGGAGCGTTAGCCGCCCCGACGGAGAGTGTTCCGCCGGGGGCTGGACAGTGTTTACTTCAAAGAGCCCTTCAGGAACTGCTGCAGACGCTGGCTTTTCGGATTGCCGAAAACCTCGTCAGGATGCCCTTCTTCTTCAATTTTGCCCTGATGCAGGAAGATCACGTGCGAGGAGACGTGGCGTGCAAAGCCCATTTCATGGGTGACCACGACCATGGTTTTCCCCTCTTCCGCCAGCTGCTGCATGATCCGCAGCACTTCGCCCACCAGTTCAGGGTCAAGCGCCGACGTCGGTTCATCAAACAGCAGTACGTCGGGCTCCATCGCCAGCGCGCGGGCAATGGAAACGCGCTGCTGCTGGCCGCCGGAGAGATGAACCGGATATTTAATCTGCTGTCGTTCATCAATACCGACTTTCGCCAGGTATTTTACCGCCCGATCGCGCGCTTCCTGTTTACTCAGGCCCAGTACCTGAATCGGCGCCTCCATCACGTTTTCCAGCACCGTCATATGGCTCCACAGGTTAAAATGCTGGAATACCATCGTCAGGCGAGTACGTAGCAAACGTAGCTGATTTTTATCAGAAACCTTTAACTGACCATCTTTATCGCGAACCAGGCCAATGTTTTGCCCGTTAACAACGATCGTCCCTTCGCTGGGCTTCTCAAGAAAGTTAATACAGCGCAAAAAGGTACTTTTCCCGGAACCGGATGAGCCAATAATACTGATCACGTCTCCGGCTTTCGCCCGCAGTGAGACGCCCTTCAGTACTTCATGCTCTCCGTAACGTTTATGCAGATCGATTACATTTAATTTATTGTCGGACATGGCGTTCTCAGTGCGTCGAAGAAGGTTTGATATGCTGGAGCCAGCGCTTTTCCGCCCTGCGGAACAGGCTAATCAACACATACGAGATAATTAAATACAGTACTGCGGCAATACCGAAGGCGGTAAACGGCTGGTAGGTTGCCGAGTTAATATCGCGGGCAATTTTCAGCAGATCCGGCACCGTGGCGGTAAAAGCCAGCGCGGTGGAATGCAGCATCAGAATCACTTCGTTGCTGTATGCAGGCAGCGCAATACGCAGCGCGGAAGGCAAAATAATGCAGCGATACATTTTGACCGACGAAAAACCGTACGCCCGGGCGGCTTCTATCTCGCCTGCCGGCACTGAACGAATCGCCCCGGCGAAAATCTCCGTGGTGTAGGCGCAGGTATTCAGCGTCAGCGCCAGCACCGTACAGTTCAGGCCGCTGCGAAAGAAGGCGTTCAGCAGTTCTGTGCCTTTGACGACCTCCAGCGTGTACATTCCGGAATAGAACACCAGCAGCTGGACGTACAGCGGCGTGCCGCGAAAGATATAGGTGAACAGCCAGATGGGGAACTGGATAAATTTATTGCTCGACACTCGGCCAATGGCGAGGAAAACCGCCAGGATGCCGCCCATCACCACGGAAGAGATCAGCAGCCAGAGCGTAATCGCCACGCCGGTAAAGCGATAGCCGTCGGTCCACAGCAGGGATTTCCAGTACTCCTGAATAATATCAATCACAGGTCGGCCCTCTTCACGCCCACAGAATAACGGCGTTCGAGCATCAGCAGCACACCATTGGAAACCGTTGTAAATACCAGATAAATCAGGCCACAGACGATGGCAAAGTAGAACGGCTCCCAGGTGCTTTTACCCGCCAGCTGGGTTGCCTTGACCACATCTTCCAGTCCCAGCAGTGAGACCAGCGCGGTCGCTTTGAGGATAACCTGCCAGTTGTTGCCGATTCCGGGCAGCGCATAGCGCATCATTGCCGGAAACAGAATACGACGAAAGGTTTGCCCACCGCTAAAGCCGAAGGCCGTCGCCGCTTCAATATGTCCCTTTGGCACCGCCAGGAAGGCGCCGCGAAAGGTTTCGGTGAAGTAGGCCCCGTAAATAAAGCCCAGCGTGATGATCCCCGCCACCATGGGGTCGATATCAAACTGCGCCAGGCCAAGCGCATCGGTTACGCCGTTGAGCGCAATCTGTAGCCCGTAGAAAATCAGCAGCATCAGCACCAGATCGGGCACGCCGCGGATTAAGGTGGTATAGCCTTCAAAAATCAACGCCAACGGACGATTGTTGGAAAGTTTCGCCCCGGCGCCCGCCAGACCGATAAGCACCGCCAGAACGACCGAGCTTAACGCCAGCTCAAGGGTGACCAGCGCGCCCTGAAAAATAACCTGTGAAAACCCGTACAGCATGCTGTCTGCCCTGTCTGTCATCAACCATCGCGCGCAAAATAACGCGCGACGGGGTACGCGGGATGGTTAGTCGCCGTACACGTTAAAATCGAAATATTTCTTCGCCAGCTTGTCGTAGGTGCCATCCTGGCGCATCTCGGCAAAGGCTTTATTCAGTGCTTCACGTAGTTCGTTATCCTCTTTGCGCAGCCCCATACCGGTGCCGACGCCGAACAGCTTCTCGTCTTTAATCGACGGACCGCCGAACTGATAATCCTTGCCGATAGGCTGTTTGAGGAAGCCTTCGCTGGCGGCGACTTCATCCTGGAACGCCGCGTCAATGCGTCCGGCAGTCAGGTCGGAATAAATATTGTCCTGTCCCTGATAGGAAACGATTTCAATGCCTTTTGGCGCCCAGTGCTCGTTGCCGTAGGTTTCCTGGGTGGTACCCTGGAGAACGCCAACGCGCTTGCCTTTCAGCTTCGCGAGGTCTGGCGTAATATCGCTGCCTTTTTTCACGACCAGGCGCGAATCAGCCGCGTACAGTTTGTCGGTGAAGGCAATTTCCTGCTGGCGTTTTTCGGTGATCGAAAGCGAAGACATAATGGCGTCGATTTTCTTCGCTTTTAAAGAAGGGATCAGCGCGTCCAGCGGGTTCTCAATGAAGGTACATTGCGTATTGATACGCTTACAGAGCTCTTTTGCCAGATCGATGTCAAAACCCACCAGTTCACCCTGCGCATTCTTCGATTCGAACGGGGCATAAGTAGGATCGGTGCCGATGCGGACTTTTTGCGGAATGGCTGCGAATACAGTGGAAACGCTGGAAAGGGCCAGCGCTAAAGAGAGAGACAACGCCAGTTTTTTCATAACTATCCTCAACAGACTGTCATTCTAACGGATTTATTAGAAGTACTTACGGCAGTTATCGTGCCATTATTCGCCCCGGTAAGGCAAAGCATTCTGCGCCGGAAAGCAAATTTTTTCGCATCGGAAACGCTTAACTATGCACTTTTTAACATCGCGTGCGCAATTTCCTGCACCAAATTGATCCGCTAAAAGCGCAGCTGCACCAAAATCAGACAGAAAGGGATGCGCATGGCCCGGCGTGCGGGCCAGCGGGCGTCTTAATCACCGTAAACGTTGAAGTCGAAGTATTTCTTCGCCATTTTGTCGTAGGTGCCGTCTTTACGCATGTCGGCCAGCGCTTTATCAAACGCGGCCTTCAGCTCGCTATCGTCCTTACGCAGGCCGATGCCGGTACCATCACCGAAGAACTTTTTGTCTTTAACGGAAGGACCGGCAAAGGCAAAATCTTTACCGGCAGGTTGCTTGAGGAAGCCCTCGCTGGCGGCCACTTCATCCTGCAACGCGGCGTCCAGGCGACCCGCAGCGAGGTCTGAGTAGATCAAATCCTGATTCTGATAGGCCACAACGTCCACGCCGTGGCTGCGCCAGCGTTCATTACCATAGGCCTCCTGGGTGGAGCCCTGCAGTACGCCAACATGCTTGCCTTTGAGGGATTCCAGCGTCGGTTGAATCGGCGAGCCTTTGGCGGCGATCAGGCGGGAGTCGGCCGCGTAGAGCTTGTCAGAGAAGGCGATTTCCTGCTGGCGTTTTTCCGTAATCGACAGCGAAGAGATAATGGCGTCGATTTTCTTGGCCTTCAGCGACGGGATCAGGGAGTCGAAATCGCTGCCGACCCAGGTGCATTTTACTTTGATGCGCGAACAGAGTTCGTTACCCAAATCAATGTCAAAACCCACGAAATCCCCTTTCGCATCCTTTGAAGAGAAAGGCGCGTAGGTGGCATCGGTGCCAATGCGGATACTCTGCGGCAGCGCGGCGAACGCGCTGGAGGCGCTGCAAATTCCCATCATTAAAGAGAGAGCCAGGACCGTCTTCTTCATAGGTTACCCTTAAGTGTCGTGATGTTGTTATGCGATGCGTTATCTTGTTATTTGTACTGCCGACAAAAGCTTGCACGTTTTATGCCATTTTCTCAGTGCGTGCTGGAAATGGCGTTAAATTTGTTAAATAAAGGTTGCAGGTTTGTCTTAAAAGGGAAGATACCAGCAATAACGGATAAACCGCAGTGCCGCAGCGCAAAAAAACAAATTAAATGTTGAGGATTTGATCGAGGCGACAAAATTGCACTGCGGGGAGGCGGATGTGAACAAAGCGCACTATCTTAGTGCGCCCTACGCGCCCTGCCAGCGGGAAAAGAGGTCTTGCGGGAGAGAGATATCGAACTGATCGATCACGCGATTGACCGTCTGATTAATCACATCGTCCAGGCTTTTCGGGCGATGATAAAACGCCGGAACCGGCGGCATAATCACCGCGCCCATTTCCGCCGCCTGGACCAGCAGCCGCAAATGGCCAAGGTGGAACGGCGTTTCCCGTACGCACAGCACCAGCGGCCGGCGCTCTTTAAGCACCACGTCCGCCGCCCTGGTCAGCAGCCCGTCGGTATAGCTATGAACAATGCCGGAGAGGGTCTTCATTGAGCATGGCAAAATCACCATCCCGGCGGTTTTAAAAGAGCCGGAAGAGATGCTGGCGGCGATATCGCGGGCATCGTGCACCACGTCGGCTAACGCCTGCACCTCGCGCAGGGAGAAATCCGTCTCCAGCGCCAGCGTCTGGCGCGCGGCCTGGCTTAAAATAAGATGGGTTTCGACATCCGAAACTTCGCGCAAAACCTGGAGCAAGCGTACGCCGTAAATCGCGCCGCTGGCGCCAGAAATACCGATAATGAGTCGCTTCACGATGATTGCCCCTTTCACACAATGGCGCAGACTTTGCCGGATTATAGTCTCCGACGCAACCGCGGACCCGCATTTGGCGCGAGAAAATAAAAAAGCCCGCGGCCGTCAGACCGCGGGCTCTCAGCAAAACAGAGGATTACCCTTCGTTGTGCATCTCTAAGTTTTCAACTTCATTCTGCAGCTGAACCGCTTTCGCGTCGTCGTTACGCAGAGAGTCGAGATAGTCCAGATACTGCTGATCGACATCTTTAGTGACGTAGATACCGTTGAACACCGAGCATTCAAACTGCTGAATATCCGGATTCTCCGCGCGCACCGCGTCAATCAGATCGTCCAGATCCTGGAAAATCAGGCCATCGGCGCCGATGATCTGGCGGATCTCATCTACCTCACGCCCGTGGGCTATCAGCTCATTGGCGGTTGGCATATCGATGCCATACACGTTCGGGAAGCGAATTTCCGGCGCAGCGGAGGCCAGATACACTTTCTTCGCCCCGGCTTCGCGCGCCATCTCGATAATCTGCTCAGAGGTGGTGCCGCGCACGATGGAGTCATCCACCAGCAGCACGTTCTTATCGCGGAATTCGGCGCGGTTGGCGTTAAGCTTACGGCGCACGGACTTACGGCGCAGCTGCTGACCGGGCATGATAAAGGTACGGCCAACGTAGCGGTTTTTAACAAACCCCTGGCGATACGGCTTATCGAGGATGCGGGCAATTTCCAGCGCGATATCGCAGGAGGTTTCCGGAATGGGAATGACCACATCGATATCCAGATCTTCCCACTCGCGGGCAATTTTCTCGCCCAGCTTCGTGCCCATATTGACGCGGGCGCTGTAAACGGAAATTTTGTCGATGAAGGAGTCCGGACGCGCAAAATAGACGTACTCGAACAAGCACGGGTTGCTGACCGGGTTTTCCGCGCACTGGCGAGTAAACAGCTGGCCTTTTTCGGTGATATACACCGCTTCACCAGGCGCCACGTCGCGCAGGAACTCAAAGCCCAGCGTATCCAGCGCCACGCTTTCCGAAGCAACCATATACTCGGTGCGGCCATCGCCGATATCGCGCTTGCCCAGCACCAGCGGACGGATGCCGTTCGGGTCGCGGAAAGCGACCATGCCGTGACCGATAATCATCGCCACGCAGGCATAAGCGCCGCGAATCTGGCGGTTGGTGGCGGCGATCGCCGCAAAAATGTTGTCTGCTTCCAGCGGATAGTGGCGGAAGTTGTCCAACTCGCTGGCGAAGATATTGAGCAGGATTTCGGAATCAGAGGTGGTGTTGATGTGGCGGCGTTTTTCTTCAAACAGCTTTTTACGCAGCTCGTGAGCGTTAGTCAGGTTACCGTTGTGCGCCAACGTAATGCCGTATGGCGAGTTGACGTAGAAAGGCTGTGCCTCGGAGGCGCTGGAGCTGCCAGCCGTCGGGTAACGAACGTGACCAATACCCATATTGCCCTGCATACGCTGCATATGGCGAGCTTCAAAAACGTCGCTCACCAGACCGTTCGCCTTACGCAAACGGAAACAGTTGTTCGCATCAATGGTGATGATGCCTGCGGCATCCTGGCCACGATGCTGAAGCACCGTTAACGCGTCATAAATCGACTGGTTTACCGGCATAACACCGGCGATACCGACAATACCGCACATACGTCTTTTCCTCGTTAAGCTACATCCCAACGCTTATGCTTTGGGCAAGAAACTTGACGAGCTCTGCAGATAGTCAAAGAACCATCTGATAACGAAACTGAACTGTGGGATAAGCTCAGACTTTTGCCAGTCTTCGCTTTTCGCCATACCGGTAAAGCTATCGAGAAAGAACAGAATCGCCGAGACGATTAGCACCCCGCGCAGGGCGCCAAAGCAGATCCCTAACACCCTGTCGGTTCCCGACAGGCCGGTTTTTTCCACCAGCTGACCTATCACAAAGTTAACGATAGCGCCGACGATAAGCGTTGCGATAAACAGTATCGCGATAGCAATCCCATTTCGGACCAGTTCGTCTTCAAAGCCCGTGAACCAGACAGCCAGGTAAGTGTAGTAATGACTGGCAACAAAGAAAGCGCATCCCCAGGTTACCAGCGATAAAGCTTCACGAACAAAGCCGCGGATCAGGCTAACCAGTGAGGAAAAACCAATCACCGCAATTATGGCGTAATCAATCCAGACCATATACGTCCCACGATTTTACGCCCTGTCGTCCGGTTCGGGGCGCATTCTAACAGAAAAAGAAAACGTTTGCGTAGGGATTTCCGTGCCCTACAGAAATAAAAATGGCGCTGAAAAAACATTCAACGCCATACTGCCTTTCGCCTCTTCAGGGCGCGTCAGACAGGAGTTTCAGCACTCTACTCCTTTAAAAAAGAGAGAGTTAGTTCGGACTGTAGCCCATGACCACGCCGCTAAGTCCCGAAAGCTGCTTCAGCTCACCAAGCTGACCTTTCAGCTTATCCTTCGAGGTATCCGGCCCCACGAGAATACGGGTAATTTTACCCTGCACCGGCGTCGAAGGCGACGTGTAAACTTTAAAGCCGGAAGCGCGCAGCTTACCGACAATCTCGTTGACCTTATCGGCGTTCTTCAGCGCCCCAAGCTGCACCACATAGGCTTTACCGGTCGGTACCGGAATTTCAGCCTGCTGCTGCGGTTTAGGCGGCGGCGTCTGCGCCGCAACCTGCTGCTGTGGTTGCGGTTGCGGCTTCTCTACCGGCTTCGGCTGAGGTTTCGGCTGTGGTTTCGGTGCGACCACTGGCTCCTGCACCACATCAAAACTGTTGTTGTTCACCGGTATCCGCGACGGATCCAGCGATGGCGCAGCGGCATCGCCGGCCCTCACCTCTTCCGCCGCCCCTTCAGGCGGCTGCGAAGGCAGCGCCTGGGTCGCCGCTGGCAGCATATCCGGCTCATCGCGATCCCCCGGTTTTGGCACCAGCGGAATGGCGGCAAACTCATCCTGATAATGTTTTTTCTGACCATCCAGCAGCCCTGGCAGGATAATCACCCCCAGCGCCACCAGCACAATCGTCCCGACTAAACGGTTCTGAAACTTACTCGCCACCGATTCTCCCCGCGTCTATTTCTTCCATTACATGCGCCACCGTATGGAATGAACCACACACCAGCACCGTATCTTCAGGCCCGGCGTCCGCCATCGCGGCATGCCACGCCTCAGCGACGCTAGTATAGACTTTACCTGCGCGCAAATGTTCCAGCAGCTGCTCCGCCGTGGCTCCGCGCGGCCCTTCCAGCGGCGCGCAGTACCAGTCGTCAACTTCGGCCTGCAAATTTGCCAGCGTTCCCGCGATATCCTTGTCATGCAGCATACCAATAACCGCCAGCACGCGCCCCGTTTTCGATAAGGTTTTGAGACGCCCGGCGAGATAGGCCGCCGCATGCGGATTATGGGCAACGTCCAGGATCGTCCGGGGAGCATCGCTGATTATCTGAAAACGCCCCGGCAGCATCGCGTTTTGAACGCCATCGCGCAACGCCTGCTCGTTGACCTTAAGCCCGCTGGCGCGCAAGGCCGCAATCGCCGTAGCCGCATTCGGCAGCGGGACCTGCGGCAGCGGCAGATCGCTTAACGCCCCCTGACGATCGCGGAAGGACCAGCCTTGTTCACCGGCGTCATACTGCCAGTCAACGTCACGGCGCAGGAGCCGCGCCCCTTTTTCGCTCGCCACCTCAGCGATGGTCAACGGCATATCGGGTTCGCCGACGACAGCCGGTTTACCAGGGCGGAAAATCCCCGCCTTTTCGCGGCCGATGCTTTCGCGATCGGGCCCCAGCCAGTCGGTATGGTCGAGGGCAATACTGGTCACCACCGCCACGTCAGCATCGACGATATTGGTCGCATCCAGGCGGCCGCCCAGGCCCACCTCAAGAATCACCACATCCAGCCGCGCCTGCTGAAACAGCCACAGCGCGGAGAGTGTGCCAAACTCGAAATAGCTCAGGGAAATCTCGCCGCGCGCGGCTTCAATTTCGGCAAAAGAGGTCGTATGCGCGAGCTCCGCCAGCTCTTCGCCCTGCACCCGCACCCGCTCTGTGTAGCGCACCAGATGCGGCGAACTGTAAACGCCAACCTTATAGCCCGCCGCCATCAGCACCGACTCCAGGGCACGGCAGGTGGTGCCTTTGCCGTTGGTCCCCGCCACCGTAAAGACAAACGGCGCAGGTTTCATTACCGCCATCCGCTGCGCGACCTCGCTGACGCGCGCCAGCCCGAGATCGATAGTTTTGCTGTGCAGATGTTCCAGATAAGAAAGCCACGTAGCCAGGGGCGACGTGGCCTGAGGAATAGGTTGTTTTTCCATGATGTCCGGCAAGAGTTAGGATAACTACGCGTAAAAAAAAGGGCAGCGCCGTCAGGCCTGCCCTCTGCATTATCAGGCCTCTGGTTCCTGATCCGGCACCGGTGGCACCACCTCACCTTCGTGAGCGGGTTCCGGATTTGGCGCCGGAAGGTTCATCAGCTTCGCCAGAATGCTGGCCAGCTTCAGACGCATTTCCGGGCGGCGTACGATCATGTCGATCGCCCCTTTCTCAATCAGGAACTCGCTGCGCTGGAATCCCGGCGGCAGCTTCTCGCGAACGGTCTGCTCGATAACGCGGGGGCCGGCAAAGCCGATCAGCGCTTTTGGCTCAGCGATGTTGAGATCGCCCAGCATCGCAAAGCTCGCAGACACGCCGCCCATGGTTGGGTCGGTCAGCACGGAGATATACGGCAAGCCGCGCTCCTGCATTTTCGCCAGCGCAGCGGAGGTTTTCGCCATCTGCATCAGCGACATCAGCGCTTCCTGCATACGGGCGCCGCCGGATGCGGAGAAGCAAATCAGCGGGCAGTTGTCTTCCAGAGCCTGCTCAACCGCGCGAACAAAGCGCGCGCCGACCACGGAGCCCATCGACCCACCCATAAAGGAGAATTCGAAAGCGGCGGCAACAACCGGCATATCATGCAGGGTGCCTTTCATGACCACCAGCGCGTCTTTTTCGCCGGTCTCTTTCTGGGCGGACGCCAGACGGTCTTTATACTTTTTCGAATCGCGGAACTTCAGCACATCTTTCGGCTCGAGCTCGCTTCCCAGCTCCACGAGGGAACCTTCGTCCAGCAGGCTATGCAGGCGGTTGCGCGCCGACATACGCATGTGGTGATCGCACTTAGGGCAAACCTCCAGGTTGCGCTCCAGCTCTGCGCGGTACAATACCTGACCGCAGCTGTCGCACTTGGTCCATACACCTTCAGGGATACTTGCCTTACGGGTGGGGGTTATATTGCTTTTAATTCGTTCAATCCAGCTCATTGATAACCTTTCTACCTGAACCTGGTCGATGCCAGTTTTGTCGCAAGGGGCGCATAATGCCATTTTTGCCCCTCACAGACCATGAATGTTGCACATTAAATCATAACATCCCGTAACATGGGATAAAAAAGTGGTCGAACCGCTCACACTTCACTCTTCGGGCGGCGGCATACCGCCCGAAGATCGTCGCCGCGTTATTTCGCCTGTTTCGCCGCCGCCCGCTTGTGGCGGATGACTTCAATCACGCCCGGCAATACGGACAGGACGATAATCGCCACGATCAGCAGCTTAAGGTTTTCCTGGACGATCGGCAAATCGCCGAACAGATAACCCGCGTAGGTAAATAACAGTACCCACAGCAGCGCGCCAACAACGTTATACATCGCAAAATGACGATAGGACATATGCCCCATTCCCGCCACAAACGGCGCAAACGTTCTGACGATCGGCACGAAACGGGCCAGGATGATGGTCTTACCGCCGTGGCGTTCGTAGAAGCTATGGGTCTTATCCAGGTAGCTGCGGCGGAAAATTTTCGAATTGGGATTACTGAAGAGCTTTTCGCCAAACAGCCGGCCAATCGTGTAGTTCAAGGCATCGCCAACAATCGCGGCAATGACCATCAGCAGCACCATTAAATGCACGTTGAGATCGTTGGTCGGCAGCGCGGAGAGCGCGCCTGCCACAAACAGCAGCGAATCCCCCGGCAGGAACGGCGTGACCACCAGGCCAGTTTCGCAGAACAGAATCAAAAATAAAATCGCGTATACCCAAATGCCGTACTCCGCGACCAGTTCAGCCAGATGCACATCAATATGCAGGATAAAATCAATTAAAAAGTGAATCAGGTCCATAGTTTGCGTTAGCCCTTAATAACCCGGTTAGTCCGCCAGAAACAGCGGGCCCATCGGCATGACCGGGAGGTCGTAGTGGGCCGGGTAGTCGACCGACACCAGATACAATCCTTCCGCCTTTGCCGTTGCGGCAGCAAGCGTCCTGTCTTTTGCCGCCAGAAGTTCTGCAATCCAGCTCTCTGGCTGGTTACCGGCACCTACTTCCATCAGACTGCCGACAATGTTCCTTACCATATGATGTACAAAGGCATTCGCTTTGATGTCCACCACCACATATGCACCATAACGGGTGACGTTAATATGCATCACGTTGCGCCACGGCGTGCGCGACTGGCACTGTACCGCACGAAACGAGGTGAAATCATTCTCTCCCAGCAGACACTGAGCGGCGCGCTGCATCCGCTCCGCATCCAGCGGGAGGTAATAATGGGTTACGCCGCGGCTCAATACCGCCGGCCGCAGACGATGATTATAGATAACATAACGATAGCGACGCGCCGTGGCGCTGAAGCGGGCATGAAAATCCGGTGGAACCGGCTTTACCCAGCGCACCGCAATATCGCCGGGCAAATTCGCATTTACGCCCAGCGTCCATGCGGCATCCTGACGCTGCGCGCGGGTTTCAAAATGCACGACCTGACCGGTACCGTGAACGCCAGCATCCGTACGGCCCGCGCAAAAAACGTTAACAGGCTCGTTCGCTACCTGCGAGAGCGCCTTTTCCAGCTTCTCCTGTACGCTGCGGACTTCGTTCTGCCGCTGCCAGCCGTAGTACTTGCTGCCATCGTATTCGATGCCCAGCGCGATTTTGTAGACCGGCGGCTGCTCCATCTCAGACATCAGTACAAATACTCCTGAACCAGCTTCTCAGCGATTTTCACCGCCATCAGCGCGCCGCCAAAACGGACGTTATCGGCGACGGACCAGAACTGCACCTGCTCAGGCATACCGTAGTCGTTATGCACGCAGCCGACGGAGAGGCGGGCGTTACCGGAAGCATCGCCGACCTGCGTCGGGAACTCGCCCTCTTCGGACAGTTCGATATCTTCGCCAAGGCTAAAGGCATCGCACGCCTCTTCGGCGGCCAGCGGACGCTGCGCTTCAAAACTCACCATCTGCGCGTGGCCGTAAAACACCGGCGACTGAACGACGTTTGCGGAGATCATCAGGCCATCATCCTGCAGGATTTTGCGGACCTCATCGACGATACGGCGCTCTTCACGCACGCTTCCTTCACGATCGGGCAGCAGCGGCAGCATATTGAACGCCAGCTGACGACCGAAGAAATCATCTTCATCGATCGGAATACCGTTAAGCAATTTGGCGCTCTGCCCCGCGAGGGCATCGACCGCTTTTTTACCGTGAGCGGAAGCGGAAAGCAGGCTGGTCACGCTGATACGCGCCAGGCCGCCCCGATCGATCAACGGTTTCAACGCCGACAGCAGCTGGCTGGTCAGGCTATTCGCGACCGAGATAACGTTACGATTGCGGTAATCCGCCAGTACGAACGGGTTAACATCCGGTACCACCAGCGGCACGTCCGGCTCCAGCGCAAACAGACCGCTTAAATCAATCACCAGGCAGCCCGCGTTAGTGGCGTCTTCGATATACGCGGCGGAGGCCTCTACACCGGCGGCAAAAAAGGCCAGCTGGGCCTGGGTCCAGTCAAATTCCGCCGCATCCTGAACGATAACCGACTTGCCCGAAAAACGCAGATGTTCACCGGCGCTATCGCTACGCGCCAGCGCATAAATATCCCCCACCGGGAACTGACGATCGGCAAGCGTTTCGAACAGGGCTTCGCCTACGGCGCCCGTTGCGCCCAGTACGGCAATATTCCAGCCTTCAGACATGGTGGTGTACTCCAGAAAAAAGCGGCCCTGCCGGATTATCCAGCAGGAGCATTAAGATGATATTAACGAACAGGATGATGAACGGCGTTAAAGCCCAGCTGGCGCAACAGCGTCGCCGCCTGCGCATCGCTGCACTGTACGTACAGCGAAGACCATTCACGGCGTTCCTGATAATTTTTGCGCAGTTTGTCGAACTCGCCCGCAGCGCCCGCGACTTTTCGCAGCGGCGCATCATCGCGGCGCACATCATACACCAAATGCGCCAGCCGTTTTAGCGTTGCCTGATCGAGCGGCCCGTGCAGCGTAATGCGGCCAAACTCCGGCGCCGGTAGCAACGTGTCCAGCGCCACCTGCTGTGGATGACCAATAAACGCGCTGTAGGCCTCAAAAACCTGCGTCGTACCGCGCGCTTTGCCTTCAAGGGTATAGCCGGCAATATGCGGCGTACCAATATCCACCCGCTTGAGCAATTCGGTATTCAGATCCGGCTCCGGCTCCCAAACATCCAGCACCACGCTTAATGCCTGCCCGGCCTGCAGCCGCTGCAGCAGCGCGGCGTTATCCACCACCGGACCACGGCAGGCGTTGATTAAAATCGTCCCCGGCTTCAGGCGGCGAATCAGCGCCTCATCCGCCAGGTGCAGCGTTTTGTACTGCCCTTCCTTATAGAGCGGGGTATGGAACGTCAAAATGTCCGCGTCCTGCACCAGCTCGTCAAGGGAGCGGAAATCCCCCTCGTCGCCGCGATCGGCGCGCGGCGGATCGCAGAGCAGCGTTTTGATTCCCAGCGCCTCAAGGCGTTTTTGCAGACGCCCGCCCACGTTGCCGACGCCCACGATCCCGACGGTACGGTCGGCCAGCGCAAAACCGTCACGCTCGGCCAGCATGAGCAGCGCGGAAAACACATATTCCACCACCGCGATAGCGTTGCAGCCCGGCGCCGCGGAAAAACCGATTCCCGCCTGCTGTAGCCACGCCTGATCGACATGATCGGTACCCGCCGTCGCGGTGCCAACAAATTTGATCGCTTTGCCAGAAAGTAGCGCTTCGTTAACTTTGGTGACGGATCGCACCATCAGCGCATCGGCGTCATTCAGCGCTTCAACCGGGACAGGGCGACCTGCAACGGCCTTCACTTCCCCCAGGCGGCTAAAAAGCTCGCGCGCATAGGGCATATTTTCATCAACGAGGATTTTCACGGTTCAGTACCTGTCTGAGAGCGAGAGTAAACCGGGGAAGTGTGCCATAATCTGCCCGCCAGGAACATCACCACCCGGCCCTTAGTACAGTAATTTAGTACAGCAATACGCAAAGGATTAATCATGACGCAACCCGTTTCAGGTATGTCCGATCGCCCTCCGGGCTCAGGCGAACCTCCGCTCACCACTCAGCAGCGTACCGCGCTTGAGCGGCTCATTACGCGCCTGGTGGCTTTAACATCCCAGCAAAATGCGGAAGTGTGGGCCTGCGTAAAACACGATCTGAGCCTGAAAAACGACGCGCCGCTGCTGGCAAGCCATTTTGCCGCCGCCGAGAACAGCCTGAACCAGCGCCTAATCCTCGCCCAGCAAAATCATCACCGTCGGCAAATCCTGGCGCAGCTGAGCGAGCTGCTGAATCAGGGCAACAATCGCCAGGCGGTCAGCGATTATATTCGTCAGCATGACGGTCAAACCGCCCTGCATGCCTTGTCCCAGCCGCAGCTGGAGAATGTTCTGCAGCTCCTGCAAAGCGGCCAGCTCTCGATTCCTCAGCCGCAGCAGCGCCCGCCAACGCATCGTCCGCTGCTGCCCGCGGAGCACAACACGCTCAATCAGCAGGTGACCAGACTCGCGGCGGCCACCGGCGAGTCCAGCAAGCTTATCTGGCAATCCATGCTGGAGCTAAGCGGCGTCAAGAGCGGAGAGCTGATCCCGGCGACCCACTTCACTCCCCTCTCGTACTGGCTACATGCCCGGCAAACGCTCAGTTCGCAGGCTGCGCCGACGCTGACCTCGCTGCAGGCCGCATTAAAACAGCCGCTTGAAGCCGCGGAATGGCAAAGAGTGATGGATTTTGCCCAAACCCACTGGCACGCGACGGCGAAAACGCCGCTCAGCGCGGCGCAGCTGCTGACGCTGCTCAACAAAATTTTCGTGCTCAGGGTCGCCAGAGCCCAGGAGACGCTGGCGATCCCGCCGGTTCAGGCGCCTCCCGCCTCACCGTGGCTGGTATTGAAAAAACCGTGGGTTATCGCGCTGGCAGTTATCGTGGTGCTTGCCCTGCTGTGGCTGGTGATTTAAGGAGATATCATCGGCCCGCATGCCGGGCCGAATGAAGCGCTACTTACGCAGCGACACCAGGCTAACCAGGATCCCCAGCACGGCGCATATTGCCGCGGCCAGGAAGACGGAAGAGTAGCCTAACGACGTCGCCAGCAGCCCGGTAAGCGGGCCGGTGACGCCGTAAGAGATATCCTGAAACGCGGCATAGCCGCCAAGCGCCGTTCCTCGTACCTGCGGCGGTACCCGCTTCACGACCTCGACGCCCAGCGCCGGGAAGATAAGCGAGCATCCGCAGCCGGTGAGCGCCGCCCCCGCCAGCGCGATCCAGGCATTGGGCGCCTGCCAGAGCAGCGCCAGGCCTATCGCTTCAATCAGCAGCGAAACGATGGCCACTTTCACCCCGCCGAAGCGGTCCGGCATCCAGCCAAACAGTACGCGCATCAGGACAAACGCCCCGCCAAACGCGGTCAGCGTAAAACCGGCCATCGCCCAGCCGTTGCTGGCGAAATACAAAGAGACAAATGTGCCAATTACCGCGAAGCCGACGCCCTGAAGGCCAAGACCGATACCGGGCCGCCAGATCATTCCCACCACGCTCCACAGCGACGGCCGCTCGCCGCCGTGAGCAGGAATTTTACGCACCGTGCCGTTAATCGCCCAGGCCACTAACGGCAGCACCATGGTGACGCAGGCCAGCGCCGCGACGCCGTAATGGCTGTAGATCAGCAGCCCCAGCGGCGCCCCGGCCGCCAGAGAGCCGTATATCGCCATACCGTTCCACGACATGACTTTACCGGAGCGCATGGGCCCCACCAGCCCCATCCCCCAGCTTAAATTACCGGTGAGCAGCTGGCTTTCACCAAAACCCAGGATCAGACGGCCAAGCACCAGCAGGCCAAACTTCGCCATGACCGGCACCGGCAGCAGCGCGGCGCACAGCCAGGCGCCCCCCGCCAGCGCGCAGGCCAACATCCCCTGCAGGACAGAGCGTTTGGCGCCGTACTGATCGGCAAGGCGGCCGGCATAGCCGCGGGTTAATACGGTCGCCAGAAACTGGATACCGACGGCGACGCCAACCATGGTATTGCCAAATCCCAGTTCCTGATGGACAAACAAAGGGATAACCGGTAGCGGCAGGCCGACGGTCATATAGGTGAGAAAAACGGCGAACGTGATCCGAAACAGCGAACCATTCGCTGAAGGAGTGCGTTTTGTTTCAGTGACTGCGGACATGCTTTACTCCAGTTCGCAGAGTAAGGCGAGGTGAGACCACGCCCTCTCCACCTGATTATCAGGGTTAAGGCGCGTTGGATGACGTTAAACGCTTACGCATTATCTGAGAGAATAATGTTGTGCCAGGAGTTTGCCTTTTCTCCCGGGGGTCTGTCAAGAATACAAAAAAGGGAGCCCGTTGGCTCCCCTTGTAAAGCGTGTTCGTTATGCGCGGTATTTGCGCATGACCAGCGTGGCGTTAGTCCCGCCAAAGCCGAAGCTGTTAGACATCACGGTCGTCAGCGCGCGTTCGGTCGGCTCGGTCACGATATTCAGGCCGGCGGCCTGCTCGTCCATCTCTTCGATGTTGATGCTCGGCGCAATAAAGCCGTGTTCCAGCATCAGCAGGGAGTAGATAGCTTCCTGTACGCCAGCGGCGCCCAGGGAGTGGCCGGTCATCGCTTTGGTCGCGGAGATCGCTGGGCTGTTATCACCGAAGACTTCACGAATCGCCCCCAGCTCCTTCACATCGCCTACCGGAGTAGAAGTACCGTGGGAGTTCAGGTAGTCAATCGGTGTGTCAACGCCGTCCATCGCCATCTTCATGCAGCGAACCGCACCTTCACCGGACGGGGCAACCATGTCTGCGCCATCGGACGTTGCGCCGTAGCCAACGATTTCAGCATAGATGTGCGCGCCGCGCGCCAGAGCATGTTCCAGCTCTTCAACCACAACCATACCGCCGCCGCCCGCGATAACGAAACCATCACGATGGGTGTCATAGGTACGAGACGCTTTTTCTGGCGTTTCGTTGTATTTGGTGGACAGCGCGCCCATCGCGTCGAATTCACACGCCATTTCCCAGCACAGCTCTTCGCCGCCGCCGGCAAACACGATGTCCTGTTTGCCCAGCTGGATTTGTTCAACAGCGTTACCGATGCAGTGGGCGGAAGTCGCACAGGCGGAGCTGATGGAGTAGTTCACGCCGTAGATTTTGAACGGTGTTGCAAGGCAAGCGGATACCGCGGACGCCATCGCTTTGGTCACCACGTAGGGGCCAACCGCTTTCAGACCGCGCGGGCTGCGCATTGCATCAGCGCCGAAAACCTGAGATTTAGAAGAACCGCCAGAACCGGCAATCAGGCCCACGCGCGGGTTTTGCTGATAGACTTCATCTTTCAGGCCAGCATCTTCAATTGCCTGCTGCATGGAAAGATAGGAATAGATAGAGGCATCGTTCATGAAACGAACCACTTTACGGTCGATCAAGCCGGTGGTGTCCAGTTTGACGTTGCCCCATACGTGGCTGCGCATTCCTGAATCTTTAAACTCTTCAGAGAAAGTGATCCCGGAGCGTCCTTCACGCAGAGATGCCAGGACTTCCTGCTGGTTATTACCAATACTGGAAACGATGCCCAGGCCAGTAATCACTGCACGTTTCATTCAATACCTCTGTAAGTCGCACTATATTAAGTTTCGAGTCGCACAATAGCGTACACTTGTACGCCGAACAAGTCCGATCAGCCAATTTGTGTATAAATTTGCGCCCTCAGGCACACATCGTTAAGATCGTTCTACGCCTTGTGATTCGAGTAACTTACGTGAAACAAAACGCCATACAACCCGCCAACCTGGAATTCAACGCTGAGGGTACACCTGTTTCCCGAGATTTTGACGATGTCTACTTTTCCAATGACAACGGTCTGGAAGAGACGCGCTACGTTTTCCTCGACGGAAACCAGCTCAAGGAACGCTTCCCTGAGCATGCACGTCCGTTCTTTGTGGTTGCCGAAAGCGGGTTCGGTACCGGCCTGAATTTCCTCACGCTGTGGCAGGCGTTTGACGTTTTTCACCGCGATAAACCAGAAGCTACCCTGCAAAGATTACATTTCATCAGTTTCGAAAAATTTCCGCTGAAAGCGGAGGACCTGCGCCTTGCTCACCAGCGCTGGCCGGAGCTTGCAACCTGGGCCGAGCAGCTGCAGGCGCAGTGGCCTCTGCCCATCGCGGGCTGCCATCGTCTGCTGCTGGATGAAGGGCGGGTCACGCTGGATTTGTGGTTTGGCGATATTAATGAACTGACCAACGAGCTCGATGATTCGCTTAATCAGCAGGTGGACGCCTGGTTTCTTGATGGCTTTGCCCCGGCAAAAAATCCGGACATGTGGACGGCGGAGCTGTTTGCGGCGATGGCTCGTCTGGCAAGACCCGGCGGTACCCTGGCCACCTTCACCTCCGCCGGCTTTGTGCGCCGCGGCCTGCAGGAGGCCGGTTTCAGCATGCAGAAGCGCAAGGGTTTTGGCCGCAAGCGCGAAATGCTGACCGGCGAAATGCGTGAAACGCCGGAGATCCCCGCGCGCGCGCCGTGGTTTGCCCGCAGCGGTACGGAACAGCGCGATGCCGCGATTATCGGCGGGGGGATCGCCAGCGCCCTGCTCGCGCTGGCGCTGCTGCGCCGCGGATGGCAGGTAACGTTATACTGCGCCGACAGCGCGCCGGCTGAAGGCGCATCCGGAAACCGCCAGGGCGCGCTCTATCCGCTGCTCAGCCAGCACGATGCCGCCCTGGCCCGCTTCTTCCCGGCGGCATTTACTTTCGCCCGCCGCCTGTATGACGCTCTGCCGGTGATGTTCGATCATGACTGGTGCGGCGTGACGCAACTGGGCTGGGATACGAAAAGCGCGCAGAAAATCGCCCAGATGATTGCGCTTAACCTGCCGCCGGAAATCGCCGTCGCCGTGGACGCCCGAACCACTGCGCAACAAACCGGTGTGGAAACCGGCTGCGGGGGCATCGCCTATCCTGCCGGCGGCTGGCTTTGTCCGCAGCAGTTAACCGCTGAACTACTGGCCCTCGCCGCCACTCGCGGATTGCGCGTGCGCTACGATTATCCGGTCACGGAGCTCAGCGCAGACAACAACGGCTGGCAATTAAACCAGCGGCAGTACCACGAGGTCGTGGTGCTGGCCAACGGCCATCAGATGACCCGCTTTAGCCAGACGGAGCATCTTCCCATGTACCCGGTTGCCGGTCAGGTTAGCCATATTCCGACGACGCCAGGGCTATCGAAATTGCGCCAGGTCCTGTGCTACAACGGCTACCTGACGCCGCAAAACCCGCATAATCAGCAACACTGCATTGGCGCAAGCTACCACCGCGGACAGGCAGAGGCCGCGTTTAGCGCCGAGGATCAGCAGCAGAATCGCCAGCGCCTGATTGACTGTTTCCCGCAGGCGGAATGGACGCGGGAGGTAGACTTGAGCGCTAATCAGGCCCGCAGCGGCGTGCGCTGCGCAACCCGCGATCATTTGCCGATGGTCGGCAGCGTGCCTGATTATGAGGCCACCTTACGCGAATATGCCTCGCTGGCTGAACGTCAGGAGCAGGCCGGAGAAGCGCCGGTTTACCGCAACCTGTATATGCTGGGCGCGCTGGGCTCGCGCGGCCTGTGCTCCGCGCCGCTGGCGGCTGAAATTCTGGCGTCGCAAATGAGCAATGAGCCATTACCCATGGATAAAGAAACGCTGGCGGCGCTGAATCCTAACCGGCTGTGGGTAAGAAAACTGCTGAAAGGGAAAGCGGTGAAATAATTGCGGGAAATAGAGCCCGGCTGAGCGAATGCCGGGCTTTGGCGGAGGGCAGAACTATTTCTGCATCGCCTTCTGGTACAAACTGTTCCACATTTCCTGCACCAGAACCTGATCCGGCGGCGACAGTTCGCCCGCGCTGATGGCTTTTTCCAGGCTCCGGGATACCTTGTCATGTACCGCTTGCGCAGTATGCTCGCCCTCTCCTTCCAGCTCGGCCACCGCCAGCGTCAGGTGGCCGCGCAGATAACCGCCGGCAAACAGTTCGTCATCACTGGCGTGGTCGACCATATCATCAATTAACGCCAGAATGCGTGATTCAAACTCCGCGATCATCTTCTTTCCTCATAGTATGTAAAGTGTGGCCTTAGTGCAGGTCTTCCGGCCACGGGAACTGTTCTGCCGTCAAGGGCGGCGTTTGGTAATATTCTTGCAGCGCCTGAATGAAACGCGCGGGACGCTCAGGGATCCCCTGCTCCAGATAGGTCATCACCTGGGCATGCACGCGCCGCTGAAAAGCGATCCGATCGGGCTCAAAATCCCCTTCCAGGTTGTCGCAGCTGACGTTAAATGGGTATCCCGCCGCCACGCAAAACAGCCAGTCAAACGCCTGAGGCTTCACCTCAACGTCTTCAAATTGAGACTGGGTCATCGCGTCGCGACCGTCCGGGCAGTACCAGTAACCGAAATCTACCAGCTCACGTCGCGCCTTCCCGGCAATGCACCAGTGCGATATCTCGTGCAGTCCGCTGGCGTAAAAGCCGTGGGCAAAGACGATACGGTTGTAAGGCACGTCATCATCTGCCGGAAGATAGATCGGTTCGTCATCGCCTTTAATCAGACGGGTATTAAAATCTTCAGCAAAACAGCCGTCGAAAATTTCAATCAGCTGTTCATATTTATGCGTGCTGTTCATTAGTTCATCCCCAGCCACTGGAGGAACTCCTGTCCATGGCTGTCATAAAGCAGTTTTGCACTCATCACCGCCGACACCACGACGATCATCGGTCGAATCAGTGACTGTCCTTTGCTCAGCACCAGCCGCGATCCCGCACGGGCGCCGATAAATTGCCCGGCCAGCATCACAAAGCCGGTAGCCCATATCACCTTGCCGCCAATAATAAACAACAGCAGGCCGCCAACGTTAGACGTCGCGTTAAGCAATTTTGCATGCGCGGTCGATTTCGCCAGATTGAACCCCGCGAGGGTGACGAAAGCCAGCGCGTAAAACGATCCGGCGCCCGGACCAAAGAAACCGTCGTAAAAACCGACGCAGCCGCCAGCCACCAGGGCAAACGGCAGACCGTACAGACGTCGCTGCCGGTCCTCTTCGCCGAGCTTCGGCATCAGCAGAAAATAGAGGCCAATGCCGATAACCAGGATTGGCAGTATCTGCTTGAGAATATCGGACTGGACGTGCTGGACCAGCAGCGCGCCGCCCGTCGAGCCGAGAAAGGTCATCAGAATATTGAGCTTCTGGTCGGCAAGATTCACCACCTTGCGGCGGATGAAATAAAGCGAAGCGGACAGCGACCCGCCGCAGGCCTGCAGCTTGTTGGTGGCCAGCGCCTGCGCAGGGGGAAGACCCGCCGCCATCAGGGCCGGGACGGTCAATAACCCGCCGCCGCCCGCCAGTGAATCGATAAATCCCGCCAGAATGGCCACGAAAAACAGTACGACCAGTACCGTCGGTGACACCATAAAAACGTCGATAAAACTATCCATTAAAGAATATGCTCATCCAGTAGCGCCTGGCAGGAAGGCGGCAGCGGAGGCGGCGTCTTCTTCACAGGAGGGGTTGATCCTGGCTTAGGGGGTTCAAACCAGCTTTGCAATTCCGCACCGCAGCCATCGCCCGCCGGAGGCGGAGCCTGGTCTTCACACTCGAGGCTGTCGGCCGGGCAGCGCAGGCGCACGTGCATATGCGCTCGGTGCTGGAACCATGGGCGAACTTTGCGTAGCCAGTCGCGATCGCTACCGGCATCCAGGCACAGCTGCTGCTTAATCGCCGGGTTGACGAAAATACGCGTAACGTCGCTATCTTGCGCCGCCATCTTAATCAGCTGGCTGATTTGCGGGCTCCACAGCGACGGCACTACGCGTTTGCCGTCGCGGGCCACCAGGTCCAGCGCCTGCGGCTTCAGCAGCTGAGCTGAACTCCAACGCGCCTGCGGCAGCTGAAGAAAAATATCGACATCCAGTCCGGACTGATGGCTGGCGTGGCCGCCGTTAAAGCGCCCGCCGGCCGGCATACCCATGTCGCCAATCAGCACCGTTCCCATGCCTTTATTGTGCGCCTGATTGCTCAGACGCTGAATAAACTGCACGAGGTCCGGATGGCCGAAGTAGCGATTCTGATCGGTACGCATCACCTGATAACCAGTGGCGTTTAACGGCAGCGCCTGCGCGCCAACGATACAGCCATTGGCAAACGCGCCAATGGACTGCGGGCTGCCGCTAACGGGCTGCGTAATTTTCTGCCACGGCGTCGCCGCCAGGCTGGTACCGCTGGCGAGGAGCGCCAGCAGTGCGATAACGGTGTTTTTCATCTATGACCAGCGTGGAATTGATGTCGTCACGTCGCCATTTTGCGCGCGCTGACGCATAAAGTGATCCATTAACACGATCGCCAGCATCGCTTCGGCAATAGGTACCGCACGAATACCGACGCAAGGATCGTGACGCCCTTTGGTGATCATCTCAACTTCTTCGCCAAAGCGATTGATCGTGTGACCCGGGACGGTGATGCTGGAGGTCGGCTTCAGCGCGATATTCGCCACGATCTGCTGACCGCTGCTGATGCCGCCGAGAATGCCGCCCGCGTGGTTGCTCTGGAAGCCCGCTTTGGTAATTTCATCGCGGTTTTCGCTGCCGCGCAGCTTCACCACCTCAAAACCATCGCCAATTTCCACGCCCTTCACCGCATTGATGCTCATCAGCGCGTGCGCGATATCGGCATCCAGACGGTCGAATACCGGCTCGCCCAGTCCCGGCGGTACGCCATCGGCCACCACGGTGACCTTCGCCCCGATGGAGTCGCCCTCTTTTTTCAGGCCGCGCATCAGTTCATCAAGCGCTTCGATTTTGTCCGGATCCGGGCAGAAGAACGGGTTCTGCTCTACCTGATCCCACGCTTTTATCGCCAGCGGGATATCGCCCATCTGGGTCAGGCAACCGCGAATCACAATACCAAATTTCGCGGCGAGGAATTTCTTGGCAATCGCCCCTGCGGCCACGCGCATGGCGGTTTCACGCGCAGAGGAACGACCGCCGCCGCGATAGTCGCGCAGGCCATATTTCTGCTCGTAGGTGTAGTCAGCGTGTCCCGGGCGGAAAACGTCCTTAATGGCGCCGTAGTCCTGAGAACGCTGGTCGGTATTCTCAATCAGCAGGCCAATGCTGGTCCCGGTGGTCACCCCCTCGAATACGCCGGAGAGGATCTTCACCTGGTCCGGCTCGCGGCGCTGGGTGGTATAGCGTGAGGTTCCCGGACGACGGCGATCGAGATCGTGCTGGAGATCGGCTTCGGTTAGCGGAATGCCTGGCGGCACGCCGTCAACGATGCAGCCCAGCGCCAGGCCATGCGACTCGCCGAACGTCGTGACGCGAAAGAGTTGTCCAATTGTGTTTCCTGCCATCACGGCTCCGTTTTTGTCGTTATGTTTGCGTGTTGTTTTAGTCTTTATAAATACCGAAATGCGCGCGGGCGGCAATCAGCTGCGGTTTAGTCAGCATAAAGACGCCATCGCCGCCGTTTTCAAACTCCAGCCAGGTAAATGGCACGTCAGGATATTGCTCCATCAGATGTACCATGCTGTTACCGACTTCACAAATCAGGATACCGTCATCGCTGAGATAATCCGGCGCGCAGGCGAGGATCCGGCGGGTTAACTTCAGACCATCGCTACCGGAAGCCAGCCCCAGGACCGGTTCATGGCGATATTCACCCGGCAGGTCGGACATATCTTCTTCATCGACGTACGGCGGATTGGTCACGATCAGATCGTATTGCACCTTCGGCAGATCGCGGAACAGATCGGAGCGAATCGGCGTAACGTTATGAATTAAGCCGTGATCTTCCACGTTCTGCTCGGTAACGGCCAGCGCGTCAGGGGAAATATCCACCGCATCGACTTCCGCTTCCGGGAAAGCGTAAGCGCAGGCGATAGCGATACAGCCGCTGCCGGTGCACATATCAAGGATGTGCTGCGGATAGTGGTCAATCAGGCCGGAAAAATGGTTGTTAATGAGTTCGCCAATCGGCGAGCGCGGCACCAGCACGCGTTCATCGACGTAAAACTCATGGCCGCAGAACCAGGCTTTGTTGGTCAAATAAGCGACCGGAATGCGCTCGTTAATACGGCGAATGACGCGCTCAACGATGCGATGTTTTTCGCTGGAAGTCAGACGCGCGGTACGCATATCTTCCGGAATATCAAGCGGCAGATACAGCGAAGGCATCACCAGCTGTACGGCTTCATCCCACGGGTTATCGGTGCCGTGTCCGTACCAGATATTTGCAGCGCTGAAGCGGCTTACCGCCCAACGCAGCATGTCCTGAATGGTATGAAGCTCATTCACGGCTTCATCAACAAAAATTTTATCCACGCTATCCCCCAGGGCACGCTCTGCTATAAATTCGGCGGCTAGTTTGCCACGAAGACGGGGATAAATCAGCATTCTTACGTCAGGCGGAGGGGGAAAAATAGGTTTTCCTTGCCTGGATGCGTGGCGAGTCGGGTAAACTACCGACAAAGAAAAAATGAGATCAGATAATGAAAAAGAAAACATCGCTAAGCGAGGAGGATCAGGCATTGTTCCGGCAGCTGATGACCGGCACGCGTCAGATTAAGCAGGACACCATCGTTCATCGCCCGCAGCGTAAAAAAATCGCTGAAGTACCGCCCAAGCGGCTGCTCCAGGAGCAGGCGGATAACAGCCACTATTTTTCCGATGAGTTTCAGCCGCTGCTGAATACCGAAGGGTCGGTTAAGTATGTGCGCTCGGACGTCAGCCATTTTGAGCTGAAAAAGCTGCGTCGGGGTGATTATTCGCCGGAGCTGTTTCTCGACCTGCACGGTTTAACCCAGCAGCAGGCCAAGCAGGAACTGGGAGCCTTGATTGCCGCCTGCCGTCGCGAGCACGTATTCTGCGCCAGCGTGATGCACGGGCATGGAAAGCATATTCTTAAACAGCAAACGCCGCTGTGGCTGGCCCAGCACCCGCATATTATGGCGTTTCATCAGGCACCAAAAGAGTACGGCGGAGACGCCGCACTGCTGGTACTGATTGAAGTTGAAGAGTGGCAACCGCCGGAGCTTCCGTAAACGTCAGCCCCGGAGGGAATCAGATAGCCTTCGCCATCTTCAAATTGCAGGGGCTCATTTGCCAGTTGAATTCGCCTTTGCCGCTGGCATCAAGCGTGACGCAGGCAATCGCCGAAGTGGTGAACATCGGGGGAGTTTCCCCCGGGCACAGCTCTGAGACGAGGTACCCCACCAGAGGGAGGTGAGACACGACCAGCGCCGTCGCCACACCTTCATTCGCCAGCGCCTGCAGATAAGCGCTAACCATGCCAACGTCGCCGCACGGCGTGAGTTCCGGCATCACGTCGACATCTTTTGGCAGATTCATGCACTCCCCAACAATTTCCAGCGTCTGTTCTGCACGCAGGTAGGGACTCACAAGAACCCGCTCAATATCCACTTTTTGACCTTTCAGCCAGGTAGCCATCTGACGAGACTCATCGCAACCGCAGACGGTTAATGGACGAACCGAGTCACTGGCTGCATCGAGGGCAGCGTCGCCGTGACGCATGATAAAAACTTGCATATTGCACCGCTTTTGTTAACCAGAAGCACCGCGGTCTTACCCACGTAGACGATACGCAGGTGACCCGGTGGCCGGGCATTGTGCCTGATCCATTCAACGAATGAAACGCTGTTTTTTACCTCAATGGCGTAAGTATAGTCAACTATTGCTTACAAAATCGCCAAAGCGCAGCGCCGTTCATTACCGGATTTACCTTCTTTGACCACAACTTAGGTCGTACGTTCCTCAGCGGGCCAAAAGGTCGCCCCCTGCTCGGCCATGTGTAACAAAGTGTCACATGGTGTAAAACGCGGGCCGTACTGAGCAGCCAGGCGCTGCAATATCGCGGCGACCTCCCCCGCTCCCAGGGTATCCATATAGCGGAACGGGCCGCCAAGAAACGGCGGAAAACCAATGCCAAATACGGCGCCGATATCACCATCGCGGGCGCTGCGAACCACTCGCTCATCGAAGCAGCGCGCCGCTTCGTTAAGCATCATCATCACGCAGCGTTCCGCCACCTGCTGCGCGGACAAGCGCGCCTGCGGTGAGGAAATACCCAATAAAGCGTAGATTGCAGGATCGGGCCGTTTTTTGCTTTTACGCCCTTTTGCCGCATAAAGATAGAAACCCCGGTTATTTTTTCTCCCTTTGCGATCGTCATTCAGAATCGAGCTAATGATGTTTGCAGGCGGGCTAAAACGATCTCCCCATGCGGCCTCCAGCACCGGGATAATTTTGGTACCGGTATCGATTCCCACTTCATCAAGGAGCTGAATAGGGCCAACCGGAAAACCGAATTTAACCAAAGCGTTATCAATATGCTCTACCGGCTCGCCTTCCATCAACAGGCGCATGGCTTCATTTATGTAGGGGGCCAGAATGCGGTTAACATAAAAGCCCGCTTTATCGGCGACGACAATCGGCGTTTTACCCTGCAGTTTCGCCAGCTTAACCGCCGTCGCAATTGTTTGCCGATCCGTACCACTATGTGGAATCACCTCCACCAGCGGCATTTTGTCTACCGGGCTAAAGAAGTGAAGCCCGATGACCCGCTGCGGCCTGCTTGCATGCGCCGCGATCTCGCCGATCGGTAAAGACGAGGTGTTAGAAGCAAAGATCGTCTCCGGGCGGCAGTGCTGTTCAACTTCGCTGACCATCTTCTGCTTGAGCGTAAGGTCTTCAAACACCGCTTCGATCACCACATCGCGATGTGCAAATCCCTGATAATCCAGCGAACCGGATATTAACCCCATCTGGCGATCGCGCTCGCTGGCGCGCAGATAGCGGCGACGCACCTGTTTATCGAGCAGATCCCAGCTGTACTTCAGCGCGTGATTTATCCCGCGCGGCTGGATGTCCTTAATGCGTACCGGTAATCCGCCTTTGCAGGCGGTGACGTAAGCGATACCGCCCCCCATGAGTCCTCCGCCCAGAATGCCCACGCTGCGCAGCGCGACGGGATCAGCATCCGCGCCGCGATCTTTTTTCAGATCGGTGCTGGCGAAAAAAATCGACCGTAGCGCCTGCGATTGCGGCGTCATCGCCAGCTCGCCAAAAGCGCGGGCCTCCTCGGCGTATCCGCTGCTGCAGCCCTGCGCCAGTCCGGTTTCAATCACCTGCAGAATGCGCTCAGTTGCCGGGTAGTTCCCCTGGGTTTTGTGATGCGTCTTTTTCGCGACCAGACGAAACAGCAGGCTGCGGCCAAGCGGGCCTGCGAGAATACGTTCGCGCGCCGGAACAGCGCGGCTTGCCGGGCGACCTTTGAGCGCCAGTTCAATCGCGGTTTGCAGCAGGATAGTCTGCGGCACCACCTCATCAACCAGCCCTGCCTTCAGGGCCTGACGCGGGCGAAGCTGCTTACCGGTCAGGATCATCTCCAGCGCGCCGCTGACGCCAATTAATCGCGGTAGACGCTGAGTTCCGCCAGAGCCGGGCAGCAGCCCCAGCTGAACTTCCGGGAGGCCAAGCCGGGTTTTATCGTCATCGCTGCATACCCGCCCGTGGCAGGCCAGCGCCAGCTCAAGGCCGCCGCCCAGGCATGCGCCGTGGATAGCGGCAATCACCGGAATCGACAGACCGTGGATCTCGGCCATGATTTGCTGACCCTGACGGGCAAGCGCCTCCGCTTCCTGCGCGGAATGGCAGCGGGCAATCATATTGATATCCGCCCCGGCGATAAAGTTATCCGCTTTTGCCGAGATGAACACCGCGCCGCGCAGCTCCTTATTGTCGCGGATCTGGCGGATGATCCCCCGTACCTCGCTGGCGAACTCAGCTTTCAGGGTATTCATTTTTTCACCGGACGCGTCAATGGTGATGACGGCGATATTGTCCGGGCGAACCTCAAGCGTAAATGCCGATACGGTTTCCATTATTCGGCCTCCAGAACCATCGCTGAACCCAACCCACCCGCCGCGCAGGCGGTGACCAGACCAAATCCGCCGCCGCGCCGCCGCAGTTCATGCAGCGTTTGGGTAATCATTCGCGCGCCGGTGGCGGCAAAGGGATGACCGTAGGCAATCGAGCCGCCAAGCACGTTAAATTTGCTCTCGTCCACTTCCCCGGTAGCCTGAGAGCGGCCAAGCACTTCGCGGGCAAAGCGATTGCTGGCCATACATTGCAGGTTGGCCAGCGTTTGCGCGGCAAAAGCTTCATGCATATCAATCAGGGTCAAATCAGCCAGCGTCAGCCCCGCTCTTTCCAGCGCCAGCGGCGTCGACCACGCCGGGCCCAGCAGCATATCCTGGCGAACATCAATCGCGGTGAAAGCGTAGCTTCGCAGATAGCCCAGCGGAACAAGGCCCAGCTCTTTAGCCCGGGATTCGGTCATCAGGATCACCGCCGCCGCTCCATCGGTTAGCGGCGTACTGTTCGCGGCGGTTACGCTCCCGTGTTGACGATCGAAGGCCGGGCGTAACTTTTGGTAATCCGCCAGGGTTGAATTTTTACGAATATTATTATCCTGTTCCAGCGGTTCACGGAACGGCGGCGTGTACGCCGTCATCACTTCTGCCGAGAGCTTACCTTCCTCCCAGGCTCTGGCGGCAAGCTGGTGTGAACGCAGCGCCAGCGCATCCTGCCGTTCGCGCGTGATAGCCCACGTTTTCGCCATCTGCTCGGCGGTATCGCCCATCCGCAGGCCGGTTGAGTATTCGGCAACCGCTGGCGGTACGGGCAGAAGGTCGCGCAAACGCAGCCGAGAAAATAGCTTCAGACGCTGTCCCAGGGTGCGAGCTTTGTTGGCATCAACAAGCGTTCGGGCGAGTTTTTTGCTGACGCCAATAGGTAATACGGAAGAGGAGTCGGCTCCGCCGGCGATACCCGCGCGAATAGTGCCTGCCATCAGGCTTTCCGCGACGTTGGCTACCGCCTGAAAGCTGGTCGCACAGGCGCGGCTGACGCTGTAGGCATCGGTATGCACGCTCATACCGGTCCCCAGCACAATTTCCCGGGCGATGTTCGGCGCTTCCGGCATCTGCACCACCTGGCCAAATACCAGCTGGTCTATTATGTCCGCGGGGATGTTGCTGCGAGCCAGCATTTCGCCGACCACCAGCTTACCTAAATCAACGGCCGGCACGCCGTGAAAAGCCGTCGCCTGTCGGGCAAACGGAGTACGTAAACCGCTGACTATCGCGATACGATCGCCCTGGCGGGTGACTAGCGGTAATGCCTGACTCATAACGCTCCCCTGTTAACCGATAAAACAAAGTGGTCTGACCTGATAACAGTTTTAACTAATATTTTACATTAAGCCAATCGGGGAACCGAAAAAGTGGGAGCCAAAACACATTGATTAGAAAAGGTAACGCCCCTGCCATGAGGGGCATTAAGGGAAGGATTAACGCAAGCCGAGCTGGAAAATCAGGGTTTCAGCTTCACAGCTGAACACGAAATCGATATCCAGCTTCACGCCACCATCAACGTCGGTAAAGGTCGGGGTGATTTTGCACGGCTCTGATTCAACGTTACGCGCTCTTTCGCTTAATGCGGCGAGCGTTTCTTCGGCTTCGGCACGGTTCGCAAACACGCGGCTATAAGAGGCGGTGCAATCGGTGTTGTCCATAATGGTGCCAACATCCATACAGCAGCAAACCGGGGTTTCATCAGCACTGCATTTACTCATCGTAGATTTCCTCTGTATATGCACTCAAGGTGCCAGACAAATAATGTGCGTATTTTACGCCCCGGACATGCCTGCCTCCAGTCGTTAATGGCGACAAACGGGATAAGTGACCGAAATCACACTTAAAAATGATCCAAAACAAAAAGCACCTACTTTGGGTAACAGGTACCCGGGCAAATTTGCCAACTGGATCGCGTTTCTTAGATCACAATTGAAAAAACTTATAAACAAACTTGCAACATATCATCTGGTCAGACCTATACTCAGCGCACTGGTCTGATTTCTCTGTCGTAAAGCAGACCCTACACTTCGCGCTCCTGTTACAGCATGTAACATTGTTTAAATAAAAATAACTCTATGAGGTTATGGGCATGAGCCAGAAAACCCGCCTTACCCAATCTGCCCTTGCAGTGGCTGTAGCACTCGTTTCAACCCAGGCCTGGTCAGCAGGCTTTCAGCTAAACGAATTCTCTTCATCGGGCCTTGGTCGCGCCTATTCAGGTGAAGGCGCTATTGCTGATGATGCGGGAAACGCCAGTCGTAACCCGGCGTTAATCATGATGTTCGACCGTCCAACCTTCTCCGGCGGCGCTATTTTCGTCGATCCTGATGTCAACGTCACCGGTAGTTCAGTTATCGGTAATGACGCCAGCCAGGACAATATTGCGCCTACCGCATGGGTGCCAAATCTGCACTTCGTGGCGCCGATTAACGACCAGTTCGGTTGGGGAGCTTCCCTGACCTCTAACTATGGTTTAGCCACCGAGTTCAACAACGATTTTGCCGCGGGCTCGATGGGCGGTACCACCGATCTCGAAACGCTCAACCTGAACCTGAGCGGCGCTTATCGTCTCAACGACCACTGGAGTTTTGGTCTGGGCTTTGACGCCGTGTACGCTCGAGCAAAATTAGAGCGCTATGCGGGTGATTTACCGGAAATTATCGGCGCACAGCTACCGGGAATGGTGAAAGCCGGCAAACTCTCCCCGGCTCAGGCTGCGGCCATCGGTCAACAGGCCGGCGGTATCAGCCGCGACACCCAAATTGCTCGTCTGAAGGGTGATGAATGGGGCTTTGGCTGGAATGCCGGTATTTTATATGAAGTCGATAAAAACAACCGCTACGGCTTAACCTACCGCTCTGAAGTCAAAGTTGATTTTGACGGGGATTACAAGAGCAGCCTGCCGTCTTCCCTCAACCCCATCAACTCCGCTCTGGGCCTGGGCCTGCCGTACGGCACCGGCGGCTCCACGATTGGCGGTTCTCTGACGTTGAATCTGCCAGAAATGTGGGAAGTATCAGGTTATAACCGCGTGGCGCCAAAATGGGCCGTTCACTACAGCCTTGCCTATACCAGCTGGAGCCAGTTCCAGGAGCTGAAAGCGACCAAAACCAGCGGTGGTGAAACGCTGTTCTACAAGGACGAAGGTTTTAAAGATTCCTACCGTATCGCGCTGGGTACGACCTATTACCACGACGATAACTGGACCTTCCGTACCGGTATCGCCTTTGATGATAGCCCGGTCCCGGCTTCCAATCGCTCTATCTCTATTCCGGACCAGGATCGCCTGTGGCTCAGCGCCGGTACGACTTACGCCTTTAATAAAGATGCCTCAGTCGACGTCGGTGTGTCTTATATGCACGGTCAGCACGTTGAATTTACAGAAGGGCCGTATACCTTTAAATCAGAAGGTAAAGCCTGGCTGTACGGCGCGAACTTCAACTACCGTTTCTGATAATGTGAAACCACAAAAAAGGGTGAACATGATGTTCACCCTTTTTACTTTCTACCCGTCGGTTACTGTGAATCGATATCTTTGAGATCGCCCTCAATCGCCTGCGCGTTCGGGTTTTCATTCGGGGAAAGTTTACCGCCGTTGGCGATAAAGTCGTGACGCTGGAAGTAGGCTTCACGCATTAAAATATACGGATCGGAGGACTGACGGAGCAAGCCGTCTGAATCCAGCAGCTGCGCGCGCGTTTCAACGCCCTCAACCATCCATTTGCCGATAGACATCGGCCATGTCAGCCAGGAAAGAACCGGATACAGGTCATCAGCCATATCGCCACCCTCATCACGCAGGGTGAAGCTGCCGTAGAAAGGCAACTGCACATATGGACCATAGCCAACGCCATAGTGACCCAGCGTGCTACCGAAGCGGGCAGGCTCAACGCGCTGTAGTTTCGGATTCGCCATCCCGGCCACATCAACCAGGCCACCCATCCCAAGGATGGTGTTCAGGAAGAAACGCGTAAAGTGCACCATTCCTTTATAGGGATCGCCTTTCAGGAAGGAGTTCACCATTACCGCCGGCTCTTCGAGGTTGCTGGTAAAATTACTCAGCCCGTTACGCGCCGGCTGCGGAACGTAATCACGCCACGCCACCGCGACGGGGCGAAGGACATAGGGATCGACAACGTTGAAGTTGAAGTTGAACATGGTACGGTTAAAGCCTTCAAGCGGATCTGAACGCCCCTGCGGCCGATCGCCAGAACTCGAACTGGCGCATCCCACCAGCAATGTGGCGCCAAGCGCAAGCGCCGACAGGCGAAAATTCATAGGTGTCTCCCTGTTAATTTAAGCTATCGCTGGGGGTTATCGGGGGACAGCTGCCTCCATAAAGATATCGCCCGTAAGCATGTGCCTGCTTTCAGCATAGCCTTTTTTAGCATCATTGTTGGTGTCCCGATTCTATACACATTTTGCAATTTCCGTATTGCTAATCTTGTCATTGTGAAGAATTTAGGAGCTTATCCGACCCGAACAGCCGAAACCGCTCTAGGATTATAATAAAGACCCGCCGTTGAGGAAAAGTTATGAAACCGCAAACTCACCATGATAATGAGGATGTTGAAGTAGAGAGTGAAGAAAAGCAGAATGGTGAAGAAATTGAGGTTGATGAAGAACGCCTGCCTTCACAGGCGATGGCCACTCATGAAGTAATTCGCCAGGAGGGCGAGAAAGAGCTCGAACGCGATGCCATGGCGCTATTATGGTCAGCGATTGCCGCCGGACTTTCGATGGGCGCCTCGCTGGTCGCCAAGGCATCTTCCATGTCCACCTGAGCGAACTTCCCGGCGGCTTCTTGCTGGAAAATCTTGGTTATACCTTTGGTTTTGTGATCGTCATTCTCGCTCGCCAACAGCTGTTTACCGAGAACACCGTCACCGCCGTCCTGCCTATTATGCATAAACCCACTCCAGGCAACATCGGCCTGCTGTTACGTTTATGGGGGATTGTGCTGGCAGGTAACTTAATCGGGACCGCTATCGCGGCCTGGGCGTTCGATGTTATGCCTGTGTTCGATGAGCCCACTCGCGAAGCCTTTCTTAAAATTAGCCTGAAGGTCATGCAAAACCCGCCGCTGGAGATGTTTGCCAATGCAATTATCTCCGGTTGGCTGGTCGCCACCATGGTGTGGATGTTTCCTGCCGCAGGTTCTGCAAAGATTGTCGTCATCATTCTGATGACCTGGCTTATCGCCCTCGCGGACACCACGCATATTGTGGTTGGCAGCGTCGAGATTTTCTACCTGGTATTTAACGGGACGCTACCGTGGCAGGAATTTATCTGGCCTTTTGCTCTGCCAACGCTTGCCGGCAACATATGCGGCGGGACCTTTATTTTCGCTTTACTAAGCCATGCCCAGATTCGCAATGACATGAGTCATGAGAAGAAAGCTCGTGCAGCCGAGGAGGCCAAAAAGCGCTAAATGGCTATAGATTAAGCAGTTGGCCTGTACAAGCTTAACGAGCGCCGAAAATAACGCTATAATCCCGGCGCTTCGTCCCCTTAGTTAAATGGATATAACGAGCCCCTCCTAAGGGCTAGTTGCAGGTTCGATTCCTGCAGGGGACACTTTTGAATTATTCACCTCCGTTCACAGCATTCGTTTAATCATCACCACCGCAGAACAACGCCAGCCCCGAAGCAGATGAATCACAGAGGTTTATCGATTCCTGCATAGATCTCATCAAGTTGCTGTAGCCGGTCTTCGTATGATTTCGTCAAACAACGGCTGTCGCTGCCGCATTTCTGCCGGCTATGGAGCCATGTTTTTTGTGCATCCATCATCTCGCCACGCGTCCCCATTGGAAAAAGCCCCCGCAGAAACTCATACTTCGTCGCCATCACCACGTCCATATCGTTCAGGCTCCGGTTAGCGCAGATAGCCTTTTCATCCGCCTGCGTCGCTTTCTGACAATCAAAACTCGCGGAATACCCCGCTATCGGATACAGCACAGCAATAGTCATCAGTACTTCTCTTATCTTCATACGCGCTCCATTTCCGCACTCCCGCCATTTGTGCTACCCGTTTATAACGAGTGCCCCTCGCTACGAAGCCCAGCGTAAGCTTTTGACACACTGACGCTCTGAACTATCCGTGCTGTCGATAATTATAGTTAATCCACCTTAAGGCTCCCATTGGGTTAGCCGCGCGCCTTCCGCAAAATCTTTTTTCCCGACGATAAAACGCCCCACAGCCTGGCTGAAGTATCGGTCAGAATTGCATCAACGCGGGTCACGGTATCGCTTGCCAGAGAGGGAAAAAATTTTTCTACCGTAACGCTTTTCATAATTATGTCTGGCCTGATATTCCATATATAAATTCAATTCCATTTAAAATCAATTACATATATTAAATTTTAACATTCACAGTAGTTATCATTGTTGATTGTTTCCCTGCGTTACGATTCGCAAAACAATGCCGGTAGATAAATCCCTGACGTCACGTATTCTTCCCGCTGCCGGATGCGCTGAACTGCTGTTCTTTCAGTATCAGCGTTGCTTAAAAGCAGCGCGTCCGGCGGTTTATGGCGGATGAAAAGCTATCTTCTCAGCCATCCGCTTCATATTGCGGCAGGATGTCTGCGACAAGAATCGGGTTCTGTACGGGACTTGCGGACAGCCTGTTGCCTTACCTAAATTGGTTATACGGATAGATATGATGAAAAAACTCGCAATGGCACTGGGTATCTGTGCGCTTATGGCTTGTGGCGCTGCCAGCGCGGCAAATGGTCAGGTCGTTTCAAAAGCTAAGTCAGCCTGCCAGAATAACGCGACGCAGTGCGCCCAGGCAAAGTCCACGGCAAAAGCGGATGCGCAGAAAGAAGCAAAAGCAGCCAAAGACGCCTGTGCTAAAAACCAGGCAGCCTGCGACAACGCAAAAACTGCGGCCAAAAACGCAGTGAAAAAGTAAAAACAGTACGGTGGGGGTATAACCCCACCGTACTTTCACAAATATGCTCCGCACAGTACGCAAGCCCGATTCCAGCAAGGGAAATTCTGTTTTGCTTATGACAGATATAGCAGGATTCTTTGCACACGAGCCCGCATCAAAACAAGCATTGACACGATACAGGCCTGACCCATGGCGATCCCTCTTCTGTCCGTTCACCAGCCGCATCGTCTATCCGAGGATTTTCAAGCAGGTTCCGCTTTCGATGAATCATCAGCCTTTTGACTCAATATCGCCTCCTGCATTATTAGTAATTTCATATAATTATTGGAAATTCAATGCACCAACAAAATAATTAAAAGTCATTAATTCATCACAAGGATAATGAGTACTGCGGATTTTTTTAGCCGCGATACATTTAATTATTACAGGAAAGCTGATAAGATGCATTAGAGATAATATTCTGACCAGATTCAACATGACATGCCAATATCAAAGTTTGATATAAAACATCTGTTTTGATAAATATTTTGTATGAATCTAAATCGTCGCAACGTCGATAGAGGTCAATTTAGGAAAACCATAACCCCCTATTTTTCATAAGATGATATAGACCATGGAAAGAAAAGAAAGAAACATATGGAAACTAAACAATCTCCCCCCCCTGGAATACTGTTCAATATCTCGCGCTAAAAAATTATTGAATTGTGAAATAGAAGATCTGCTTCATTGGCATGATATTGGCGCGATAAGCCTGTGCATAAAAGTAGGTAAAATTAACGGAACATTAAAAGGTGCGTTCCAACATGACCAGAGCAGTAATAATCTCTATTTTCTTAACGCACCCAATGTTGATGAATTGAGTATCAGCGAAAGATCTTGGTCACGGCATTCCAAAATTAACAAAATTTTTAAATTTAATGATAGTGAAGCAAATCAGGAAGCCCAATATGGTATGCCGATTACCCAGCTGAAACTCCGGGTTTCCGTCTCCGGGTTATGGTACTGCCACACAAGAAATTTAATGGAGATCTTAGAAACGCCTGATGGCATGATTACCGAGGAGAGGATAAGCATCATATCACCGGCCACCAATGTCCTCTTCTGTCACTTCATACCGGACGAGGATGAGAGACCAACCATCACGCTGAGTAAGCTTTACATCACAAGTCAGGCGATTGAGAAAATTTATGAACATACCATCAGCAGTCGCCCTCTCGAACTTTCTGAAAAAGCCTTAGATTTACCTGAGGAGCAAGATATGGTGACACCCTCAACGATTATGCAAAATAAGTTGCTCATTGAATTTATCAATCACATCATCCAATCCAATCCACATTTTGGCGATAACATGCTTAACGCGACTGAAAACAAAAAAAATAAAATATTTAATAGGGCTATGGATAAACTCAGGTCTGAAGGCGTGGTTTCCAGCTACGGCAGCATTAATCTTCCGACGTCAGAATATACGTTCGAATGATACTTCTTTAATTTAATTATATCAGAATGAATCATTTCAGCGCTATAGGTACAGGGCGCGCAACGCAGTAGCAAATGTGAAATGCATTTCAATATGAATTCATATATACATCTGACTTCACAATAAAACTGTTCTCTATAAACGCTCCTGATGTTTATGAATCACTTCATATACAGCGAATCAACATGACGTTAAGTCTCCGCCAGTGGATTCCTGAAAACCCTGCCCTGCGCTCAATATTGACGCAGCCTGATGTGCCATTGGTATAAACTCTCGGGTCGCGGCGCTTTGCCAGGCCCCCTTTCGCTGTATCAAACACGCGGTTCTTTCCAGTAATGATGGCACGAGTTCGATCGCGGTTAAATCGTCACGCCCCTGAACAATAGCAGCAGGAAGCAAGGTTGCCAACGACGTGCGTTCAACCACGGTCAGCACTGCGCTAATCGAGTTGGCCTCCATCTGCACTTTCGGTTGAATACCGCGCTGTCGGCAGTCGCGATCGATTTGTTCGCGAGTAGCAAAAGCGCAGCTTAGCAGAATCAGTGACGCCTGATTGAGCGCCGTCAGCGCCACACGACGGGTCGCCGCCAGAGGATGAGAGCGGCCAACCACCAGCGCCAGGGTTTCAGAGAGCAGCGGCTGAGACACAATATCCCGCGAATCGCTACCGTCGAAAGCGATCCCGATATCCAGCTCATCATTGAGCAGCAGAGTCTCCATTCGATCCTGCGCCAGCTCTTGTATATCCAGCGTTATATTCGGGTAACGTTGATAAAACGAAGCCACCAGCGGCCCCATAAAATAATGGGTAAAGGTTGGCATCATCGCCACACGTAAGGTGCCGCGCTGCAAATCGTCAACATCATGGAGCGCGCGCTGCCCCTCGGCCAGTTCCCGTAAAGCCCGGCGCGCATAAATTAACCAGACCTTGCCGGCGTCCGTCAGGCAAGTGTTGCGCCCGCTGCGATCAAAAAGCCGTACTCCCAGCGTCTCTTCCAGCTGTCGAATCTGCTGCGACAAAGCCGGCTGTGAAACATGCAGGATGGCTGCCGCTCGCGTAAAGCCGCCGTGTTCAGCAACGGCAATGAAGTAGTTGAGGTGTCGCGGCAGCATGAATTCATCCATAAGAAATTCAAATGAACTCAATCATAATTAAGTATTTTAACTTATGAAATAAGTTACGTACTCTGCTCGCGATTCTTTACCAAACGCCACAGGAGATCGGCATGAGTTGCCTCAATACCTTCCCCACAGCGAAACAAACGCCGGCTACTCAACGATGAACCTGACGCAACGTAATGGCACGATGCTGCTGGTGCTGGTGCTTATCGGTATCAATATGCGTCCGCTGCTGACCTCCGTTGGACCGCTCCTTCTGCAGATCCAGCAGGCAAGCGGCATGAGCTTCACGCTTGCCTCTCTGCTCACCGCGCTACCGGTGATCGCCATGGGTCTGCTGGCGCTAGCCGGCGGCTGGATTAACCGTCATTTCAGCGAGCGTCAAAGTATCTCCCTCAGCCTGTTAACGATCGTCGCCGGGGCTTTACTTCGCGAACTGGCGCCGCAGAGCGCGCTATTACTCAGCAGCGCGCTCCTTGGCGGAATCGGCATTGGTATTATTCAGGCGCTTATTCCCGCGGTGATAAAGCGTCTTTTTCATCGTCGGACGCCGCAGGTGATGGGGGTCTGGTCCGCGGCGCTGATGGGCGGCGGCGGCCTGGGCGCCGCATTCACGCCGTGGCTGGCGCAGCATAGCGCTATCTGGTATCACGCGCTTGCGTGGTGGGCGTTACCCGCCGCCGCCGCGCTCCTCTGCTGGTGGCCGCTAAGCCGAACGTTACCCGCCCGGACGCCATCAACAACCCGGGTCACGCTTTTTCGCCATCGTCGCGCGTGGACGCTTAGCCTCTATTTTGGTTTGATCAACGGCGGCTATGCCAGCCTGATTGCCTGGCTGCCGCCTTACTATATGCAGTCGGGCTACAGCGCGCAGTTCAGCGGTACCCTGCTGGCGTTAATGACCATCGGCCAGACCGGCGGAGCGCTCCTGCTGCCCATCCTGGCCAGACATGAGGATCGACGAACGCTTCTGATGCTGGCATTGGCCTTACAGCTTGTCGGCTTCTGCGGTTTTATCTGGCTACCGCAGCAGGTACCGCTTGTCTGGGCCATCTGCTGCGGTATTGGGCTTGGCGGCGCATTTCCGCTGTGTCTGGTCCTGGCGCTCGATCACGCCAGGCACCCCGCCATTGCGGGCCGACTGGTCGCGTTTATGCAGGGAGTGGGCTTTATTGTCGCCGGGCTTTCCCCCTGGCTGTCGGGACTGCTGCGGAGTTTAAGCGGCAATTACCAGCTCGACTGGATGCTTCACGCCGCCTGCGTCCTGGCCTTAATGGCCATAACGCTGCGTTTCGCTCCCGCACGCTACCCGCAAGAGTGGCAACATCAGGATTCAGCCGCTCGCTAAACCCGTTATCTCCTCATGCGGGATAGTTAACTCCTCCCGCATTCAGGCAGAAAAAAGCACAAAATCAAACAACTATATCAGTACAAAAACTGTTGTTAATGACCGTCGCCAGAATGAAATTTAATACCGAATGAAATTAATGTGTCGCCGAATCACGACACTCGTAAGTAACTAAAAATTAATAAAAAAATGGCTCTTGTTTCCCTCATTTTTTAGGCGTACATTAGCGCCATCTGGAGCCGTTTACGCTCAGAATTTACAGCTACCGCCCGCTGATAAAGCGTCGTTTTCGTGAGCGATAGCTGAGCAGGCAATGAAGAGCAAATTCATTTAAGGCGTCTCGCCGAGAGCGCGGAGTGATGAGTCGTGAAATATTTCTTAATGGGCATTTCTTTTATGGTCATCGTTTGGGCCGGTACTTTCGCCCTGATGATCTAGCTTTAACGGTGTTAAAAAAAGGAGCCTTTCGGCTCCTTTTTTTATTCGTGACTTTCGCTGGTCAACTTAGCCGACGCGGGAAGCAGCCCGTCGGCACGGAACATCGATTTTATGCCCCGCACCGCCTGGCGGATACGATCGCGGTTCTCAATTAACGCGAAGCGTACATGGGTATCGCCATAGTCTCCAAAGCCAATGCCCGGAGAAACGCAGACTTTTGCATCCTGCAGCAGCTTTTTAGCAAACTCCAGTGAGCCCATCGCCGCATACTGCTCTGGGATCTTCGCCCAGACATACATTGACGCCTTCGGACATTCCACCATCCATCCGGCCTCATGCAACCCTTTCACCAGCACATCGCGACGACGTTTATACTGCTCGGCAATGTCGCGAACGCACTGCTGATCGCCTTCAAGCGCGGCAATCGCCGCAACCTGTAGAGGGGTGAAAGTGCCGTAATCGTGATAGCTTTTAATGCGCGCCAGCGCATTAACCAACGTTTTGTTACCGACCATAAAGCCGATACGCCAGCCCGCCATATTATAGCTTTTAGAGAGCGTAAAGAATTCGACGGCGACATCGCGCGCGCCGGGGACCTGCATGATAGAGGGCGCTTTCCAGCCATCGTAAACAATATCGGCATAGGCCAGATCGTGCACCACCAGCACGTCATAACGCTTCGCCAGCGCCACGACTTTCTCAAAGAACTCCAGTTCGACGCACTGTGCGGTCGGGTTGGAGGGGAAACCGAGGATCATCATTTTCGGCTTCGGGTAACTCTCACGAATCGCGCGCTCAAGCTCGTTGAAGAAATCCACGCCTTCGACCAGAGGTACCGAACGTACCTGGGCTCCGGCAATCACCGCACCGTAAATATGGATGGGATAGCTGGGATTTGGCACCAGTACGGTATCGCCATGGTCAAGCGTCGCCAGCATCAGATGCGCGAGCCCCTCTTTTGAACCAATGGTGACTATCGCTTCTGATTCCGGATCGATCTCAACGTTATAGCGCTCTTGATACCAGCGAGAAATCGCCCGGCGCAGGCGCGGAATGCCGCGGGAAGTAGAATAGCCGTGGGTATCGGGACGCTGGGCAACGGTGCAGAGTTTCTCAACGATATGCGGCGGAGTGGCGCCATCGGGGTTACCCATGCTGAAATCAATAATATCTTCGCCGCGGCGTCGCGCAGCCATTTTTAGTTCAGCAGTGATATTAAAAACGTAAGGGGGGAGACGATCGATACGCGTAAAACGGCGTTCAGGACTGAATTCAGCCATAGATTCCTCGGATTAACGTTAGCGCCCGGACCGTCCGAGCGACGCTGCTGCCTGTGCAGCACGTTTAGAAAATAACCCGAAAATTTTCCTGCTGTCGAGAGGGGCAGAGAAAAATAATTTCTGGCGATAAAAACGGGCATCAGTACGACTAAATACGGCAGCAACGTTCTTTCCCCTCCTCGCCTACTACATCAAAATTAACATGCTGATATCTTTAATTTTACTTAAATGCTTGCTCATCCGTAGACGCTATTGAATCGCGGGTGTTTGTTATTAATCCCCTTTTATTTGTAAGACTTTTCCCTATTCATGCCTTCAGCTGGCCTTCTGCCACGAGGTTTTCTATCATGTTGCTTTCTCGCGATTAACACGGCGCACACATGCACGAAATATTTACTATGCTGCTGGCGGTTTTTGACCGCGCGGCATTAATGCTGATTTGTCTCTTTTTCCTCATTCGCCTGCGCCTGTTTCGTGAACTTCTGCATAAATCCGCGCACACCCCTAAAGAATTGCTGGCCGTTACCGCGATCTTCTCTCTCTTTGCCCTCTTTAGCACCTGGTCAGGCGTACCGGTCGAGGGATCGCTGGTCAACGTGCGTATTATCGCGGTCATGTCCGGCGGGATCCTGTTCGGCCCGTGGGTTGGGGCTATTGTCGGCGCGATCGCCGGCGTACATCGCTACCTGATTGATATTGATGGCGTCACCGCCGTCCCCTGCTTTATTACCAGCATTGTCGCCGGTCTGCTCTCTGGTTTTATTGGTCGTAAAGTGCCGAAAGCCCAGCGCTGGAAAGCGGGGATCCTCGCCGGGATGCTATGCGAAACCTTAACCATGATTCTCGTGATCGTGTGGGCGCCTTCATTCGCGCTGGGGATAGACATCGTGTCTAAGATTGGTATTCCGATGATCCTTGGCAGCGTATGTATCGGCTTTATCGTTTTGCTGGTGCAGAGCGTTGAGGGGGAAAAGGAAGCCAGCGCCGCCCGTCAGGCAAAACTGGCGCTCGACATCGCCAACAAAACGCTCCCGCTATTTCGCCACGTCAACAGCGAGTCCCTGCGTCAGGTATGCGACATTATCCGCCGCGATATCAGTGCCGATGCCGTCGCGATTACCAATACCCAACACGTGATGGCCTACGTCGGCGTCGGGGAAATCAACTACCGCGATAACGATGACTTTATCAGCCCGACGACGCAACAGGCGATCCGCTATGGAAAAATCATTATTAAAAACAATGATGAGGCTCATCGGACGCCGGAAATACACTCTATGCTGGTCATTCCGCTGTGGGAAAAAGGCGTCGTCACCGGTACGCTAAAAATCTATTACTGCCACGCGCACCGCATCACCTCCTCATTGCAGGAAATGGCGGTAGGCCTGTCGCAAATCATCTCTACGCAGCTGGAGGTTTCCCGCGCTGAACAGCTGCGTGAAATGGCCAATAAAGCCGAGCTGCGGGCGCTGCAAAGCAAAATCAATCCCCATTTCTTATTTAATGCGCTGAACGCCATTTCATCGTCGATTCGCATGAATCCGGACACCGCGCGTCAGTTAATTTTTAATTTGTCGCGCTATTTACGCTACAACATTGAATTAAAAGATGATGAACAGATAGATATCAAAAGGGAGCTGTATCAAATCAAGGATTACATCGCGATTGAACAGGCTCGCTTCGGCGACAAGCTGACGGTGATTTATGATATTGATGATGAAGTCAGCTTTATGATCCCCAGCCTGCTAATTCAGCCGCTGGTGGAGAATGCTATCGTCCACGGGATTCAGCCCTGCAAAGGAAAAGGCGTGGTGACCATTGGCATCAATGAGTGCGGGAATCGGGTACGAATTAGCGTTCGCGATACGGGGAACGGTATCGACCCTGCGGTGGTAGCGAGGGTAGAGGCTGACGAAATGCCGGGAAATAAAATCGGTTTACTCAATGTTCATCACCGGGTCAAGCTACTGTACGGGGAAGGACTGCATATCCGACGCCTGACGCCGGGGACCGAAATTGCCTTCTATGTGCCAACCCAACACGCGCCCCAGGTGGCTACGGAGTCGCTGCTGTCATGAGCGGAGATAAAATGAAGGTCATCATTGTGGAAGATGAGTTCCTCGCGCAGCAAGAGCTCACCTGGTTGATTAACACCCATAGCGAAATGGAGATTGTTGGCACCTTTGACGACGGTCTGGATGTGCTGAAGTTTTTACAGCACAACAAAGTCGACGCCATTTTTCTCGATATCAATATTCCATCTCTGGATGGCGTACTGCTGGCGCAAAACATCAGCCAGTTCGCGCATAAGCCCTTTATCGTTTTTATTACCGCGTGGAAAGAGCATGCGGTGGAAGCCTTTGAGCTGGAGGCGTTTGATTATATTCTCAAGCCCTACCAGGAATCGCGCATTATCAACATGCTGCAAAAGCTGACCGGCGCCTGGCAGCAACAGCAGCAGGTCAGCGCCGGTAGCGGGGCAGCGGCCAATCCAGCCAGGGAAAACGACACGATTAATCTGGTTAAAGATGAACGGATTATCGTCACCAGCATCCACGATATTTACTACGCGGAAGCGCATGAAAAGATGACGTTCGTTTATACCCGCAAGGAGTCCTTCGTGATGCCGATGAATATCACGGAGTTCTGCAACAAGCTACCGACGGCGCACTTTTTCCGCTGTCACCGCTCGTACTGCGTCAACCTGAGCAAAATTCGCGAAATCGAACCCTGGTTCAACAACACCTATATTCTGCGGCTACGCGACCTTGAGTTTCAGGTTCCGGTAAGCCGCAGCAAGGTGAAAGAGTTTCGCCAGCTCATGCATCTGTAGAGGATTTACCCGAATAATCATTTTATTCGGGTAAGAGACGGGGCTTACAGAATCTGTCCCAGAGTCTGACGCAAGTGCGCGCCGGAGCCCAGCAGTCCCGGATTGTCGTGGACAATCAGATAGACCGGAATATCCTGGACGAAGGCTTTAAATCGGCCTTTATCTTCAAAACCGCCGCGAAAGCCGGAGGCTTTGAAGAATTCAAGGAAGCGCGGCACGATACCGCCAGCAATATACACGCCGCCAAAGGTGCCGAGGGTCAGCGCCAGGTTACCGCCAAATCGGCCCATAATGACGCAAAACAGCGACAGCGCGCGGCGGCAATCGATGCAGGTATCGGCCAGCGCGCGTTCGGTCACATCTTTAGGCTGCAGATTTTCCGGTAGACGCCCGTCAGACTTCACGATCGCATGGTAAAGATTGACCAACCCCGGTCCAGATAAGACGCGTTCAGCGGAGACGTGCCCCAGCTCGCTGCGCAGCTCTTCGAGAATAATGCCTTCCTCTTCGCTATTAGGGGCGAAATCCACATGGCCGCCCTCACCCGGCAGGCTCACCCAGCGCTTATCAACGTGTACCAGATGAGCAACGCCCAGCCCGGTACCGGCGCCGTAGACGGCAATCGGCTTGCCTTCCACCGGTTCCGCGCCGCCAAACTGAATCAGATGTTCAGCTTTTAGCATGGGGATCGCCATCGATACCGCGGTAAAATCGTTAATGATTTCCAGATGCGAGAAACCCAGGTTCTTTTTCATCTCAGCGATAGAAAATGCCCAGGTGTGGTTGGTCATCGCCACCCAGTCACCGGTAATCGGACAGGCGATGGCAATACAGCCGTCTTCTACCTGGACGTTATGCTCTTCCAGATAGACCTGAACAACGGCTTCAAGACTGGGATAATCGAGCCCGGAATAGGTCTTAGCACGGGAGATCTCCCCGCTTGCCAGATCGCATAACGCCAGACGAGCATTCGTTCCGCCAACGTCCCCTACTAAAGCAAATTTTGTCATTCCGTTACGGCTCCGCTAAAGTCAAAATGATTCTTTGGCACACTCTAAATTCATGACGTCCTAACAACAACGACCAACGCATAAGCGCCCTTTGTTTAGCGACCTACGTCACAGTTAGGCTGTAATTTATGAAATTATTGTGCGGCCGATCGTCAGGCCAGCTCTTTACTTTATCGTTTCAGCACCATTTGCGCCAACGACCTTAACGCCCCCGGGCAAAGTAGTGCGTCGAAACCTTCAGAAGGATATTTTCATGCTGCACCCGCGCGCCAGAACGATGCTGTTGTTATCAATACCCGCAATCGTGATTGGTATTGCTGCCAGCCTGGTCTTGATTGTGGCGATGAAAACGGCAGCCATGCTGCAGAATATTCTCTGGAGTAGCCTGCCTGGATTGCTGGGCATGAACGCCAGCGGCCCTTTCTGGACGATAGCTATCCTCACCGGCACCGGCATCGCCGTGGGTCTGGTCGTGCGTTTTAGTCCTGGTCACGCCGGACCCGATCCGGCCACCGAGTCACTCATTGGCGCACCGGTGAGTCCCGGCGCTCTGCCCGGCCTGCTCGCTGCGCTGATCGTCGGCCTGGCGGGCGGCGTTAGCCTCGGGCCGGAGCATCCTATCATGGTGATTAATATCGCCCTCACGGTGGCGCTTGGCTCCCGCCTTTTCCCGCGAGTCAGCGCGCTGGACTGGACGATCCTGGCGTCCTCCGGCACTATCGGGGCGCTATTTGGCACGCCTGTTGCCGCGGCGCTGATCTTTTCGCAAACGCTGAACAGCAGTAACGATGTGCCGCTTTGGGACCGACTCTTCGCCCCCTTACTTGCCGCGGCGGCGGGCTCTCTGACCACCGGGCTGTTTTTCCACCCCAACTTTTCGTTACCTATTGCGCACTACGAGCGGTGGCAGCTTGTCGATATCTTTAGCGGGGCTATCGTGACGCTGATTGCTATTGCCGTCGGCATGGTTGGCGTTTGGTGCTTACCGCGCCTGCACGCGCTGATGCAGCGGCTGAAAAATCCGATCTTAACCCTCGGTATTGGCGGATTTTTATTGGGGATCCTGGGCGTCGTCGGCGGGCATATCACGCTGTTTAAAGGCCTGGATGAAATGCAGCAATTAGCCTTCAGCCAGACGTTAACCGCCAGCGATTACATGCTTATTGCTTTGGTGAAGCTGGCGGCGCTGGTGCTGGCGGCCGCCTGTGGTTTTCGCGGCGGTCGAATTTTTCCGGCGGTGTTCGTCGGCGTCGCGCTAGGCCTGATGCTTCACGCACACGTGGATGCCGTGCCGGCAGCCATCACCGTTTCCTGCGCCATCCTCGGACTGACGCTGGTAGTGACGCGTGATGGCTGGTTGAGCCTGTTTATGGCAGCGGTCGTGGTGCCCGATTCCACGCTGCTTCCGCTGCTGTGTATCGTCATGCTTCCGGCCTGGCTGCTGCTGGCCGGTAAACCCTTGATGATTGCCAGGAAGCGTGGAGATTAAACCCGGCTGTTTCTCTCTTCCAGCGCCTGAGTGACCGTGCGCAGAAAGTCGGGAATATCCATTTTTGGCAGCATCACCTCCACCAGCGTCAGCCTGTCTGAGGCGACGCTGCTATTCATCGCTTCCTGCAGTTCGTGGGTGCGCGTCACTCGCCAGCATCGGGAAGGGACATCGGGCGCAAAAGCGTCAGGCAGGCGATTCCAGTCCCAGAGCGCAATATCGTTATAGCGCTGCTCGGGGCCGTGAATTGCGCGCTCGACCGTATAGCCTTCGTTATTGAGCAACAGGATCAGCGGGCGCTGCTTGTCTCTGAGCATCGACCCCAGCTCCTGAATAGTTAACTGCGCAGCGCCATCGCCAACAATCAGCACCACCCTTCTGTCCGCTGCCGCGATTTGCGCCCCGTAGGCTGCCGGAAGGGTAAAGCCTATCGATCCCCATAGCGGCTGGACAATCAGCGTTGCGTCAGGGGGCAGCTTAAGCGCGGCGGCGCCAAAAGCGGCCGTCCCCTGATCGGCAAGGATAATATCTCCCGGGCGCAGCTGTTTCTGCACCGTACTCCAGAAGTTTTTCTGCGTCAGGCTCCCCTCTGGCGCGCCGCTGACGCCCGGCGCCTGAACATTTGGCGCATGCCATTCTGCCGCCAGGCTGGCAGAGAGTTCGATTAAGACATCCAGCGCCTTTTCCATCGGTACCCGGCTAAACCAGCGATCGCCAACCCGCACGGCGAAGGGCTGGACTTCTATCGTTTTTTCCTGCGGAAGGTGTTGGGTGAAACCGGCGGTAATGGTATCGGTAAAACGCGTGCCGACGCAGATAATGGTATCCGCGCTTTCAATGGCATCGCGGGTATCCTCTGTGCTGGCTATCCCGCTGTAAGTCCCGACGAACCCAGGCTGCTGCTCATCAAAAAGCCCTTTGCCCATCAGCATCGTGGCGTAAGCAACCGGCACCTTCGCCACCCACTCTCGCAGAGCGTTTTGTAGCCCATAGCGCTGGGCGAGAAAATCCGCCAGCAGCGATACGCGACGGCTGCTTCTGAGCATCCGCTCGGCGTGCTCGCGGAACCCCGCCAGCTGGTTCTCGTCGGCGGGCAGCGTGTGAATAAGCAAGCGGTGAGCTGGCGGGGTGGCCTTTGCTTTGGCCACATCGGCCGGCAGCATGAGATAACCGGGGCGATGCTGGGTCAGCATTTCACTCAGTACCCGGTCTATTTCATGGCAGGCATTTCCCGCTGCGAGCACCGCCTGAGAGCAGGTAATATGTTCACTCATACGCGAAAAGTGGCTGAAATCACCGTCGCCAAGCGTATGGTGCAGCAGCTCGCCGCGCTGCTGTGCGCCGGTACAGGGAGCGCCGACGATATGCAGGACCGGTACATGCTCAGCGTAGCTCCCGGCAACGCCGTTGAGCGCGCTCAGTTCACCGACGCCATAGGTGGTCAACAGCGCGCCCGCGCCCTTAATGCGCGCATAGCCATCGGCGGCATAGGCGGCGTTTAGCTCGTTAGCACAGCCTACCCACCCTAAGCTCTGCTGCGCGATAACGCTGTCGAGAAACTGTAAATTGTAATCACCCGGTACGCCAAACAAGCGGTCTATGCCGCAATCTACGAGACGATCCAGCAGATAATCGCCAATGGTATAAGTCGGTTGCATATCCTTACTCTCCTCTCGTGCAGGTAAGTTGAGTATTGAATAAGCAGGTGCGCTGTCCAGATTGCGCTCAACAATGGCGGTGGAAAGCAAAATTTACGCCTTCAGGGTGTGTACTCCGCGGCAAACATTCTTTAGTGTAAACGTATACACAACCCTGTTTTATCTGCGGAGGAAGTATGGTTTACCAGGCAAACGCCACGCGATATCAAACGATGGAGTACCGCCGCTGCGGTCATAGCGGACTAAAGCTACCGGCGATTTCTCTTGGGCTTTGGCACAATTTTGGCGACGAAACGCGGGTGGAAACCAGCCGCCAGCTTCTGCGTCACGCATTCGATCTCGGCATGACTCATTTTGATTTAGCCAACAACTATGGGCCACCGCCGGGTTCGGCGGAGAGTCATTTTGGCCGCATCCTGAAAGAGGATTTTTTGCCCTATCGCGATGAACTGATTATCTCCAGTAAAGCCGGTTACACCATGTGGGACGGCCCCTATGGCGACTGGGGATCGCGCAAGTACCTGATTGCCAGCCTCGACCAGAGCCTTAAGCGAATGGGTCTCGACTATGTCGACATCTTCTACCATCACCGCCCCGATCCCGAAACGCCGCTGCGGGAAACCATGGGCGCGCTGGACCACATCGTCCGCCAGGGGAAAGCGCTCTACGTCGGATTATCGAATTATCCGCTCGAACAGGCCCGGGAAGCCGTCAATATCCTTAACGATCTCGGCACGCCGTGTCTGATTCATCAGCCCAAATATTCGATGTTTGAACGCTGGGTCGAGGAGGGGTTACTCGATTTCCTGCAGAGCGCGGGGGTGGGAAGTATAGCGTTTTCACCGCTTGCGGGCGGCCAGCTCACCAACCGTTACCTGCACGGTATCCCTGCAGACTCCCGCGCCGCCAGCGGCAGCCGGTTCCTGCAACCGGAGCAGCTTACTGAAAGCAAGCTGGAAAAGATTAGTCAGTTGAATACGCTGGCCGAATCCCGCGGGCAAAAGCTCTCACAGATGGCGCTGGCCTGGGTACTGCGCGATGAGAAAGTGACGTCGGTACTGATTGGCGCCAGTAAAACTTCGCAGCTCGACGATGCGGTTGGCATGCTGGAAAACCGCCATTTCAGCGCCGAAGAACGGGCCACCATTGACGCGATCCTTGCGGTGTAAATTCATTGTTACTTTAGCAAAAAGTGCTCTCACTTGCGATTTAGGAGTTCCTCCGATGCGGCGGGGCTTTACCGCCCCGTAATATCAGGTTAACAGGCCGACAACGGCCCCGATCGTGAAGGAGAAGAGTATGTTCAGGTCACTGATTTTGGCTGCAGTGCTTCTGGCTTCAGCGCCATTGGTCGCTAACGCTGGTGAAATCACCCTGTTGCCATCAATAAAATTACAAATTGGCGATCGCGACAATTACGGTAACTACTGGGACGGTGGCGGCTGGCGCGACCGTGATTACTGGCGTCGACACTATGAGTGGCGCGATAACCGCTGGCGCCGTCACGACAACGGCTGGCATCGCGGCTGGGATAAAGGTAAAGCCTACGAACGCGGCTATCGCGAAGGCTGGAAAGATCGCGATGACCGACGCGGCGGCTGGGGGCGTGGGCCAGGCGGCGGACGCGGACATGGCCACGGCCATCATTAATCGCAAAAGGGAGCCATTCGGCTCCCTTTTTCATCGTCACGCTTAACTGAATATCGTTCCAATAATCAGCCAGCCGTTAAGCAGCACAACGACCGCAACTATCCCCCACCCCAGCAGTTTTACCCACCGGGAATTGGCCAGGTCGCCCATTAACCGGGAATCGCTGGTGAATATCAGCAGCGGCACCAGCGCGAGGGCGATACCAAAACTCAGCAATACCTGGCTCATCACCAGAATACGCGTGGGATCCAGCCCCATTAAAATGACGATAAACGACGGCAGCATGGTGATCGCCCGGCGAAACCACAGCGGGATATGGAAGCGGATAAAGCCCTGCATTACCACCTGCCCTGCCAGGGTTCCCACAACCGTGGAGGATAAACCCGCCGCTATCAGGCTCAGACCAAAGATGGTAGCTGCCGCGTGGCTCAGTAAGGGCTCCAGCGTCAGATAGGCCTGATCGAGGTCGGCAATCCCGGTGTGGCCGTTAAAGTGGAAGGCGGCGGCGGCGGTCGCCATCATGGCCAGGTTAACAAAACCCGCGATGGTCATGGCGATGGCGACATCCCAGCGCGTGGCGTTATAGCGCTCTTTGCGCGTCCCCCCGTGCAGGTGCTGAGTGAGCGATGAGTGTAAGTAGATAACATGCGGCATGATGGTCGCCCCCAATACCCCGGCGGCAAGAAACACCGCTTCGCTGGTCGGCAGTGAAGGAACGATCATCCCTTTCGCCAGCGGTGCCAGCGCGGGCTGGGAGAAGATAAGCTCAACGACATACGCTGCGGCGACAAACAACAGCAGCCCGCCTATCACTTTTTCCAGCGGCTTTTGACCGCGACGCTGCAGCATCAGAATCAGGAACGTCGCAATTCCGGTCAATACAGCGCCCTGAAGCAATGACACGCCGAGCACCAGCTTAAATCCGATAGCCGCGCCAATAAACTCGGCAAGATCGGTCGCCATAGCGATAATTTCGGCCTGCACCCAGTAGAACCACACCACAGGACGCGGGTAGTGGTCGCGAATTTGCTCCGCCAGATTTTTACCGGTGGCGATGCCCAGCTTCGCCGACATCACCTGAATCAGCATCGCCATCAGGTTAGCCCATACCACCACCCACAGCAGCTGGTAGCCAAAGCTGGCGCCGGCCTGAATGTTGGTGGCGAAGTTACCCGGATCGATATAGCCAATGGCAGCAATGAACGCCGGCCCCATCAGGGCGAGCTTAATCTTGCGCGCTGCGCGACCGCTGCTATTCTCAACGCGACTGTTGGTCATTTTCTGCCTCTGGAAATATAGCCTTTGCTATGTTTTATGCTATCAAAATGCGAATGATTATCAAGTTCATTTGGAGCGATGATAATGATTGCTGTGATAGGAGAGAACGATAGCGGGTTGGCAACGGAAAACCGGGGAACTGATAAACGCTTTTAATTAATCACCAGAATAGTACAACCGAGCAACTTTTAAAACCTTTACGTAACATAACAAAAATGCATGGTTGATCACTATTTTTGCCATTAGTCACATATCCTTGCAATAGTGTGTGCTGGCTCTCGTTTTCTTTGCGCTTGTTACATAGAATGTGCACAGAAATTTAACCTGCCTCATATTTGGAGCAAATATGGACCGCGTCCTGCACTTTATTCTCGCGATCGTAGTGGTGGCCATTCTGGCCCTGTTGGTTAGCCACAACCGTAAGCAGATTCGTATTCGTTATGTCATTCAGCTGCTTGTCATTGAAGTGCTGCTGGCCTGGTTCTTCCTGAACTCTGACATTGGTCTGGGTTTTGTGAAGGGCTTCTCCGAGATGTTTGAAAAACTCCTCGGTTTCGCCAACGAAGGGACAAACTTCGTCTTCGGCAACATGAACGACAAAGGCCTGGCGTTCTTCTTCCTGAAGGTTTTGTGCCCGATCGTCTTTATTTCTGCGCTGATTGGTATTTTGCAGCATATTCGTATTCTGCCTATCGTCATTCGCGCGATTGGTACCGTGCTGTCCAAAATCAACGGCATGGGCAAGCTGGAATCCTTTAACGCTGTCAGCTCGCTGATTCTGGGCCAGTCCGAAAACTTCATCGCCTATAAAGATATTCTTGGCAAGATGTCCCGCAACCGCATGTACACCATGGCGGCGACCGCGATGTCTACGGTATCCATGTCTATCGTGGGCGCGTACATGACCATGCTGCAGCCGAAATATGTAGTTGCGGCGCTGGTACTGAACATGTTCAGCACCTTTATCGTGCTGTCGCTGATTAACCCGTATCGCGTTGACGAAAGCGAAGAAAATCTGCAGATGTCAAACCTGCATGAAGGACAGAGCTTCTTCGAGATGCTGGGTGAATACATCCTGGCGGGCTTTAAAGTGGCAATTATCGTGGCCGCCATGCTGATTGGTTTTATCGCGCTGATTTCCGCGCTGAACGCCCTGTTCGCCACCGTCACCGGCTGGTTCGGCTATAGCATCTCCTTCCAGGGGATCCTCGGCTATATCTTCTATCCGGTTGCGTGGGTGATGGGCGTACCGGCAGGTGAAGCGCTGCAGGTAGGAAGTATTATGGCCACCAAGCTGGTTTCTAACGAATTCGTCGCCATGATGGATCTGCAGAAAGTTGCCGCCACGCTCTCTCCGCGTGCGGAAGGCATCATCTCTATCTTCCTGGTCTCCTTCGCCAACTTCTCTTCTATCGGTATCATCGCCGGCGCGATTAAAGGCCTGAACGAAGAGCAAGGTAACGTGGTTTCCCGCTTCGGCCTGAAGCTGGTGTACGGTTCTACGCTGGTGAGCGTGCTCTCTGCGTCTATCGCCGCGCTGGTACTGTAATTCGTCAGCGGTATCGCGAAAGCCGGGCAAGTCCCGGCTTTTTCATGCCCGCAGTTCGCTCAACGGCAGCGGCTTACCCACCAGATACCCCTGGAGATAATCGACGCCTAACTCGAGAAGCTTTTCCCGCTGCTCCGGCGTTTCAACGTATTCCGCCACCACTTTCATCTTCTTAACCTTAGCCATTTCAATAATGGATTTGACCATAATGGCGTCCAGCGGATCGGTCTCGATATCACGCACGAAGCAGCCGTCAATTTTCAGGATATCGGCCCGCAGGCTTTTCAGACGCTCGTAGTTAGCGTAGCCGGTACCAAAGTCATCAATCGCTATACCGCAACCGAAATCTCGCAGCAGCTGGATGTTATGCATGCTGGTCTCGACATCGGAAAACGCCTGCTCTTCGGTAACTTCAATCGTTATCGCCTCCGCCGACAGGTTATAGCGTTTAAACAGCGCGATGATTTGCGCCGCGCTATCCTTTTGCATCAGCGTATAGGGCAGAAGGTTGACGGAGAAATGCTGACCCTGATGGTGATTGAGCGAACTAAACAGCGTTTCCAGCACCTGCATATCAAAACGCTGGCTCAGGTTAAACTGCGCAATCAGCGGGATAAACCGATCGGGCGTAATGATGGTATTGCCGCAGCGCATACGACTCAGTATCTCGTAATACCCCTCTCCGGAGGCGTCCCGGATAGGCTGGGCGTACAGCACCAGCCCACGTTCGTTAAGCGCCTGCTTAATCTTCGCCAGCAGCCGTACCTGTTCGCTCGTTTGATCGGAAATCTGCTCTTGCGCCGCGTCCAGCGGTAATACGCGCCGCGCCGCGCCGGCCTGCTCCGATAACCAGCTAAGCTGACCAAGCATCGGGTGAAGCTCAGATTCTATGCCGCGGTAGCCGCCCCACGATGCGCCAAATTCCAGATCTAACGCCTGGTTATTCCAGCTAAATTTTTTATGGTTAAGCGTGGAAACAATATGACTTAACCGCGCCTCTGGCTCCGGCCCCTTCAGTACCAGCAGTAGCTCGCTGCCGGGGAGCTGAAATATTCGCTCGCCGGCAGCTAATAGCGGCTGTAGCTTCCGGGCTATCTGCCGTTTGCTCTCCACTCTCATCATCATGCCATAATGGCGGCTCAGGAAGTCCAGATTCTGAATGCGCAGGCTGCTGATGGCCACAGCAGGATTCCGCTGCAGGTGACTCTCCAGCGCGCGCAGATTCGGTAAACCGGTTAGCGGATCTTCTTCCGCCTGATCCCGCCATCTGAACTTCATTCTTTCACTGCGAGCATAGATATCCGCCATATAAAACAGGCAGATAGTGAAACAAATGAGTACCGAAAGAACAAACGACAGTGAATATTCAGTTTGTACGCCGTGTAAAAAATTCTGGTTATACGCCACGAGTAAAAAGGCTGAAACGGACCATGAAATGCGAATCAGCGTATGCCCCAGGCGGCTAATACCAATGAAGTATAAAATGAAAATAAGCGGGACTAAATAACCGGCAATAAAAACAGAATCATAAGGCGTACACAGCACCAGTAATATTGCCGCCAGGGCCACAAACCAATACAACGTAAATACCCGCTGCTCGCCCGCCCGCCATGAGTGGCAAAGATTACGCCAGAATGCTCGTGCATAACGTGGACTGATAATCATCCGCAACGGATAATAAAAGAATGTCGTGAAAATTAATGCGGCGCTAATCAGGCTTTGTATATCGATAATGGTGTAAATAACCGACATACTGCCGAAATAGCTGGATATTGCCAACGGAAAAGCAAAAAAACGCCCCGCCAGATACATGGTGACCTTCAAAAGGAGCGGTGCAAAAAAACCGCCCCAAAAAATCCTCGCGCCCATATGTTTTGCCGTCAGCCCAGCGCGCCAGCGCCTTCCAAGCTGAAAGCGAACAATCGCGCAGGACAGGAAAACTGAGAAGAGCTGGCAAAATAGCAGGATCAGCGCCTGGGTTAGCGTCAGATCGATTATCCAGGCATTAGTGATCGCAAACGCGATAATCAATGGCGCAACGGCGTAGCGGCCAAAAATAAAAAGTACGGAATACATTAAGCTCAGCGGTAGCCATGCCAGATAAATTTGATTTCCGTCAATAATGGTTTGTGGGGAAATAAATCGGGACAGCGGAATTGCGATAAAGCAGACCAGGAGCGCCAGCAGAGTTTTTTTGATCTTAATGTTAAGATGATCAAGCATTATTGTTAATTAAAACTCCGGCTGCAATAAATATATTCAGGCAACAGATATTATGTTGCTTAATAAAGGCAGGCAAGATTTTAAATAGTGAAAAAATCTGAAATTACTTAACGCAGAGGTTTGCTGACTTATTCAGAGAATGCTTTACATTTCCTCCGCCAGACAAACAAAAAACCCCCGCCGTAGCGAGGGTTCCGAATTTGGTGGAGCTAAGCGGGATCGAACCGCTGACCTCTTGCATGCCATGCAAGCGCTCTCCCAGCTGAGCTATAGCCCCACAGGACCTCTTTACGAACCAAACCTGATGGGTGCAGGTGTTGGTGGAGCTAAGCGGGATCGAACCGCTGACCTCTTGCATGCCATGCAAGCGCTCTCCCAGCTGAGCTATAGCCCCGTAACGTAAAGCGTGTCGTGTTGACGGGCGGCATAATATGAATTCCTTCGCCAGGTGTCAACGGCAAAATCAATCCCGGCTATTTGATCGCTGAAAAAGCAGGCAAACGGCTGACATTGCGAGCCTTATCGCAGCCAGAAGTTAAACATGTCACTCTTTCCTTTAAAAGGATGCTATAACATGTGCAACTAATTCCCACATATTTACTCAGGAAATAGTATGCTCAAGGAACGAATGACACCTGAAGAAATAGCGCATCTGACTGGCTTCAGTCGGCAAACGATTAACAAATGGGTACGTAAAGAGGGATGGCAAACGTCCCCGCGCCCCGGCGTACAGGGCGGCAAAGCGCGCCTCGTACATGTTAATGAGCAGGTTCGCGAGTTTATTCGCAGCGCGCAGCGCGTGGCCGAAAACCCTGTCCCCTATTCCGCAACGGATAACGATCTCGAATCTCTGCTGCTTACCCTGTGTAAAGAGATGACGCCGGGAGAGCAAAAGCTGCTGATGTCGCTGCTGCTGCGTGAAGGGATCACCGGGTTACTCAACCGACTCGGTATTCGCGATCGGTGAAAGCATGATGAAACTTAAAGATAAAATGACCCCAGCGGAGCTCGCCGAGTGCCTTAACCTCGCCCGGCAAACCATAAACCGCTGGGCCAGAGAACAAAAATGGCGGACGGAACCGATCCCCGGAGTCAAAGGCGGACGCGCTCGTCTTATCGTCATCGACAGGTCGGTGATCGATTTCCTGGCAAATATCCCGGCGCTGCGGCATCTGACCATGGATAACCAGCTGGCGGAACCGCCCGTCAAATACTTTGTGAACGATGCGGACACAATCTGGCGCCAGATTGTCGAGACCATGCACCTGATGACCCCAACTGAGCAGCTGCACCTGCGGGATTTTCTTGCGCGCGAGGGGATCAGCGGGTTTCTGTCCCGGCTTGGCATTACTGATGCGAAGTAACGGGCAAAAAAAACGGCGGGGTTCGCTATCCCCGCCGTTTAACAATCGCTGTATCAGGATCAGGATTGCTGGCTTTCGCGCTCAGCAATAAAGGCCAGCGCCTTGTTGATACGTTCTACGCTACGTGATTTACCGATCGCATGGACGGTCACATCAAGCGCCGGAGACTGTCCCGCACCGGTCACCGCGACGCGCAGCGGCATTCCCACTTTTCCCATCCCCACTTCCAGCTCATCGGCCGTCGCCTGAATCGCATGATGGACGTTTTCCGCCGTCCAGTCGCTTATGGCGGCTAATTTGTCGCGCACCACTTCCAGCGGCTGACGAGCAACAGGACGCAGATGTTTTTTCGCCGCATCGGCATCAAACTCGGCAAAATCTTCATAGAAATAGCGGCAGCTCGCCGCCATCTCTTTAAGGGTTTTGCAGCGCTCGCCCAGCAGCTTCACCAGCTCAGCCAGCTGCGGGCCGTTACGGGTGTCGATATTTTCCTGCTCAATGTGCCACTGTAAATGCGTTGCCACGTACTCCGGGGCCAGCGAGTTGATATAGTGGTGGTTCAGCCACTGCAGCTTTTCCGTATTGAACGCGCTCGCCGATTTGCTCACCGCCCCCAGGCTGAACAGTTTAATCATCTCTTCGCGAGAGAAAATCTCCTGGTCGCCGCTGGACCATCCCAGACGCACCAGATAGTTCAGCAGCGCTTCCGGCAGATAGCCGTCGTCGCGATACTGCATAACGCTGACCGCACCGTGGCGCTTGGACAGTTTCTTACCGTCGTCGCCGTTAATCATCGAGACGTGGGCGTAAACCGGCACTGGCGCATTCAGCGCTTTCAGGATGTTAATCTGGCGCGGGGTATTGTTGATATGGTCTTCGCCGCGAATAACGTGGGTGATTTCCATATCCCAGTCGTCAACCACGACGCAGAAGTTGTAGGTTGGAGAACCATCGGTACGGCGGATAATCAGATCGTCCAGCTCCTGGTTGCTGAATTCGATCGGACCGCGGATCTGGTCGTCAAAAACAACGGAACCCTCTTCCGGGTTGGCAAAACGGACGACGCAAGGTTCGTCATCAGCATGATGTTCGTGGCCATGGCGGCAGCGACCGTCGTAGCGGGGCTTCTCGCCTTTTGCCATTTGCTCTTCACGCAGCGCTTCCAGACGCTCTTTAGAGCAATAGCATTTATAGGCCGTGCCCGCTGCCAGCATTTCATCAATAACGGCGTTGTAGCGATCAAAACGCTTGGTCTGGAAGTACGGACCCTCGTCCCATTCCAGGCTCAGCCAGTTCATACCATCCATAATGGCTTCAATGGCCTCCGGCGTGGAGCGCTCAAGATCGGTATCTTCAATACGCAGCACAAACTCACCGCCGTGATTACGTGCAAAAAGCCAGGAATAGAGAGCAGTACGCGCGCCGCCAACGTGCAGATAGCCTGTCGGGCTGGGCGCGAAGCGAGTTTTGATTTTCATGAAGTGGCCTTACGTTTGATAAAGGTGCCGACACGCGGCAGTGTTCGTTGGATTTTATGGAGGAATATTCTAACACCGTGGGCTGATTCCTCAATGTTGTTACCGTTTCAACGTCACGCTTTCCCCTTTTTGTTTATAAATCATGCGCCACGGATGACATTGCGATCGTTTTGTTTAATTTTACGACGAACAAACAAATTATTTAGAAAAGGCGTTGACTCATTTTCAACTCTCCCTATAATGCGACTCCACACAGCGGGGGTGATTAGCTCAGCTGGGAGAGCACCTCCCTTACAAGGAGGGGGTCGGCGGTTCGAACCCGTCATCACCCACCAACTACTTTACGTAGTCTCCGCCGTGTAGCAAGAAATTGAGAAGTGGGTGATTAGCTCAGCTGGGAGAGCACCTCCCTTACAAGGAGGGGGTCGGCGGTTCGATCCCGTCATCACCCACCACTTTCTCGCCAGCTGGATTTCTTGCCGAAAAATGAAGTACCGAAGTGGGTGATTAGCTCAGCTGGGAGAGCACCTCCCTTACAAGGAGGGGGTCGGCGGTTCGATCCCGTCATCACCCACCACTTCGGGTCGTTAGCTCAGTTGGTAGAGCAGTTGACTTTTAATCAATTGGTCGCAGGTTCGAATCCTGCACGACCCACCAATGTAAAAAAGCGCCCTAAAGGCGCTTTTTTGCTATCTGCGATAGACAAAGCCGACACGGGCCTTCATCTTGCTATCCGGCACTGACCATCAATTCACCAGCGCCGCAATCAGCTTCTCCAGCGCGGGCGTCGCCTGCTGTTGGTCATAGACGATATACAAATCTGCCGGTATGCGTTCTTCCAGCGGACGAAACACCACCCCCGGCCACGTCATTTGCGCATAGCTATCAGCGATGAGCGTAATACCTATCCCCATACTGACCATCGCCAGAACCGTTTGCGGCTCCATCACTTCACGGATAATCATCGGCGAGAATCCGGCGCTCTGGCACACGCGCTGCAAAAACGTCCAGTCGGTATGTATTGAAGGCATGGTGACAAAATATTCGTTACGCAACGCCGCAAGCGGGATCGCCTTACGCGCGGCAAGCGGATGCTCTTCCGGCATGGCCACCAGAAAAGAGGATTCGTGCAAGCGCAGGCTGGTAAATCCAGGAGAAGGCGCTGTCGCCATCCGCCAGACGCCAGCGTCCAGCTCGCGTCGTTCCAGCATCGCCATCTGCATGGCGGGCATGTTCTCGCGGAAAAGCACCTCTACGTTAGGGTTCTCTTTCAAAAAACGCCGCATCACCGGACGCATTTTTCCCCACATAGCCGTACCTATCACGCCCAACTCTACCCGTCCCGCCTCACCCCGCCCAATCTGTTCCACGCGCGCCAACGCCTGATTCGCGCTGGAAAGCAGACGACGGGACTCCTCCATCAGGATTTTTCCTGCGTGGGTCAACGCTACGCTGCGGGAGTGGCGAACAAACAGCAGCGTGCCAAGCTGCTGCTCCAGGTCTTTAATGTGAATGCTGAGCGGAGGTTGCGACATGTTCAGACGGGCCGCCGCACGACCAAAATGCAGCTCTTCGGCAACAGCCAGAAAATAGCGCAATAACTTCAGATCGATACGATGCGTGCGTTCCATGGGTCATGCGCTCCTGAGGCATAAAGATAATGCGCAAAGTTACCACACTGCATCAGAAAAAATGAAACGGCGGAACATGTGCCCGCCGCGGAAGAGGATTAATGCGTCAGCGCTTTCTTCATTAACTTCTCAGGTTCATGTTTATATTTGAAGAACGCGGCAAAAATAACCGCCAGCAGCAATGAATAGGCCGCGAACACCAGCCAGATGGTCTGCCACTCTTTTACGCCATCAACAGAGAAGTAATCCACGGCCATGCCGCTGAGAACCGAACCTACCCATGCGCCAACACCGTTCACCATGGTCATAAACAACCCCTGCGCGCTGGCGCGAATATGCGCCCCCGCCTCTTGCTCTACGAACACCGATCCTGAAATATTAAAAAAGTCGAATGCGCAGCCGTAAACGATCATCGACATCAGCAGCAGAACAAAACCGAACGGAGACGGATCGCCAAAGGCAAAAAAGCCAAAGCGCAGCGTCCACGCCAGCATACTCATCAGCATGACCGTTTTAATGCCAAAGCGTTTCAGAAAGAATGGAATGGTGAGAATAAAGGCGACTTCCGCCATCTGCGAAACCGAAAGCAAAATAGAGGGATAGCGTACGACAAAGCTGTCGGCAAACGCCGGGTTGCGGGCGAAATCATGCAGAAAGGGGTTACCGAAGACGTTGGTTATTTGCAGTACCGCCCCGAGCATCATCGCGAAGAAAAAGAAAATGGCCATCCGCGGATTTTTAAACAATACGAATGCATCCAGTCCCAGCCTCGTGGCCAATGTGGCGCCAGGTTTCTTCTCGGTCACAGCAATTTTCGGTAGCGTAAGCGCATAAATCGCCAGTAATAACGACGCGGCAGAGGCGATATACAGCTGCGCGCTGCTCAGCTCCAGCCCCATCAGGCTCACCGTCCACATGGCGACAATAAAACCAAGAGTGCCAAATACGCGAACAGGAGGAAACGCGGTCGCCGGATCCTGGCCGGACTGTGCCAGACATGAATAGGAGATGCTATTAGACAACGAGATAGTCGGCATATAGGCCATCGCGTTAATCAGCATTACCCAGAACATCGTCTCCGGATCGGTGACGGTCGTTGCATAAAGAAGCACGCCCGCGCAGACCAGGTGGCAGAGCATATAGGCCCGTTCTGCACGTAGCCATTTATCGGCAACGATCCCCATAATGGCGGGCATGATAATGGCCGCCAGCCCTTTGGAACTATAGACAATGCCGACATTTGCCCCGGTGAAATGCAGTGTGTTTATCATGTAAGAACCCAGGGTGACCAGCCAGCTACCCCAGATAAAATATTGCAAAAACGACATGAGTTTTAAGCGAGAGGCGATACCCATTTTTCCGTTCCTTGCCATTAAAGTAAGACCCCGCAAGCGGGGTCAATATTTATTATTTTTTCAGGCCAGTTTGCGTAAGAAGCCGCAGATCAGGTTAATAAAGTTCTGCCGGGAGAGTTCGGCCGCTGCCAGGGTTTGCGCGTGAGATAGTTTCACATCGCCGAGGCCCTCAGCCAGATTGGTAATGGCTGAGACGGCCACCACTTTCAGCTCGCAATGGCGGGCAGCGATGACTTCCGGCACGACGGACATCCCCACCACATCGCCGCCGATAATCTGCATCATGCGAATCTCCGCCGCCGTTTCAAAATTCGGCCCGGGATAAGAGACAAATACGCCTTCAGTCAGCGGAAACCCCTCCTCCTCCGCTACGCGCTGCAGAACGGCGCGGTAATCCGCGTCATAGGCGTTGGCCAGGGAGAAGAAGCGTTCGCCGAAGCGCTCATCATTCAGGCCCACCATTGGCGTACCCGGCATCGTGTTAATATGATCGCTGAGCGCCACCAGACTTCCCGGCCCCACTTCCGGACGTAAAGAACCGGCCGCGTTAGTACAAAACAGCAGTTCACACCCCAGCAGCTTTAGCGTCCGGATGGCATCAGTCATCACCGTCATGCCCCGACCTTCATAGAAGTGCCCACGCCCTTTCATGCAGGCAACGGGTACGCCGGCCAGATTTCCAAGCACCAGTTCGCCGGCATGGCCGTGCACGGTACTCACCGGAAAGCCGGGCAGCTTCTCGTAAGATATCGCCACCGCATCTTCAATTTGTTCCGCCAGCGCCCCGAGACCCGACCCCAGGATAAAGGCCACCCGCGGCGTAAAATCCGGCTTATATCCGCGAATAATATCGGCGCTATACCAGGGATTCTGTGAGAAAAGCGTGTCGCTCATAAGCTGTCCTTAAAAACTGAAAGATCGATAAAGTGATTGGCTACCATGCTGTTATAACGATGCTACGCAATCGATTACCAATACAGTTTTCCCGGACGTTTGATATTAAAAAGCTATTGATTTCATTTCTGATACAAGGGGTCGTTTTCGCGTAAGGCGGTCAGCTGGCCAGCCTGCTGCCGCACCACCTCCCACAGCGCCTCTGCGGCTGTCGATAGCGAGCGGTTTTTACGCCGCGCCAGCATCAGCTGGCGTTCCACCACCGGGGTGAGCCGCTTCACCTGCAGATGACTTCCCTGAGGGAGCGGCAGCGCTAACGCAGGTAGGATGCTGATGCCTATCCCCGACTCAACCATCGGGAATAGCGTGGCCGGATGACCGATTTCCTGCACGATATTTGCGGTAACGGCGAATCCCGCGAGCGCGGCGTCAATCAGCGGCCGGCTACCCGAAGCATAATCCTGCAAAACCAGCCGCTGGTCATGCAGCGCATGCCAGCTCACCGCATCCCTTTTAGCGAAAGGGTGATCGCAACGGCAAAGCAGCAGGAAAGGTTCAGCGAGAACCGCCTCACACTGCAAATCGGTCGCGGCGCCAGGGTCGATAACAATGCCAAAATCAACTTCTCCCTGACGGATGCTCTCCAGCACCCACTGCTGGGGGCGATCGTGCAGAACAAAATCTATCTCCGGATAGCGACGGTTGCTGTAGGCGATGCACTGCGGGATCAGATGGGCGGAAATAGTCTGGCTGGCCGCCACCCGCACGGTTCCCATAAGCTGCTGCCCGACGCGCCCGGCCTCACGCAACGTGCCGTTTAACTCATCCAGCAGGCGCTCAAGCCGGGCCGCCAGCTGCTGTCCGGCTTCCGTGAGCACCACTTCGCGCGTCGTTCGGTCAAGCAGGCGTACGCCGGTCTGATGTTCCAGCTCTTTCACGCTGTGGCTTACCGCTGACTGACTCAGGCCAATACTCTCCCCTGCCCGGCTAAAGCTTTTGACGCGAGCAACGGTCACAAAAACCTTCAACTGACGTAGCGAATAATTCATCTCTTTTTTTCATGAATAGATGCAATAAATCGATTTTATTTCTCAAACTAAAGAAAGCACAATAGCGACATCGATTTTCAGGAGCGTTTATGAAATTTTTCCGCATTCTTGATCCATTCACCCTGACATTAGTCACCGTCGTCCTGCTGGCCTCCTTTTTTCCTGCGCGCGGCGGATTTGTCCCCTTCTTTGAACATTTAACCACCGCCGCCATCGCGCTGCTTTTCTTTATGCACGGCGCCAAGCTCTCCCGTGAGGCGATCGTTGCCGGGGGCAGCCACTGGCGTTTACATCTCTGGGTCATGTGCAGCACGTTTATCGTTTTTCCCGTACTTGGCGTGCTATTCGCCTGGTGGGCGCCCGTTAACGTCGATCCGGCGCTCTATACCGGGTTTATTTATCTCTGCATTCTTCCCGCCACCGTCCAGTCAGCCATTGCGTTTACCTCTCTGGCGGGCGGCAACGTGGCGGCTGCGGTATGCTCGGCTTCGGCCTCAAGCCTGCTGGGGATCTTCATTTCGCCGCTGCTGGTCGGCCTGTTGATGAACCTGCACGGTGCGGGGGGGAGTCTGGAGCAGGTTGGCAAAATCATGCTGCAGCTGCTGCTGCCGTTTGTGCTGGGACATCTCTCTCGTCCGTGGATTGGCAACTGGGTGGCAAAACATAAAAAGTGGATCTCGAAAACCGACCAGACCTCCATCCTGCTGGTGGTCTATTCGGCGTTCAGCGAGGCGGTTGTTAACGGTATCTGGCACAAAGTCGGCGTCGGTTCGCTGCTGTTTATCGTTATTGTCAGCATGGTGCTGCTGGCGATTATGATTGCGATTAACGTCTTTGTGGCGCGCAGGTGCGGGTTTAATAAAGCGGATGAAATTACGATTGTCTTTTGCGGGTCGAAAAAGAGCCTGGCGAACGGCATTCCGATGGCCAACATTCTCTTCCCGACCTCTATCCTGGGGATAATGGTTCTGCCGCTGATGATCTTCCATCAGATTCAGCTTATGGTCTGTGCGGTGCTGGCGCGGCGCTATAAGCGCCAGGCCGAAGCGTTACAGGCGCAGGAGAAAAGCCGCGCCTCCGAAGCCTAACGCGGGCGCTTAAGGGGCTCGACCAGGCTGGTCAGCCCCTCCGTTTTAATCAATAGCGTTAATGCCATCAGCTCGCCAAGATGCCCGGCGGGAAATTGATCCTTACGGGCAAACCACAGCAAATACTCTTCCGGCACATCGATTAAGCGCCGCCCTTTGTATTTACCAAACGGCATTTCCGTGTTGGCAATCTCAATAAGCTGATCTTTATCCACGCGACTCTCCGAGCAAACGCAGCATTTCGTCTTCATCGATCACCGCAATTCCCAGCTCCTGCGCTTTGGCAAGCTTAGAGCCCGCCGCCTCACCGGCGATGACCAGGTCGGTCTTCTTCGACACGCTGCCCGCCACCTTCGCCCCCAGCGCAACCAGCCGGGCTTTCGCATCGTCACGGGAGAGCTGACTCAGGCTACCGGTCAGAACCACCGTTTTGCCGGCAAAGGGGCTATCAATCTCTTCCGCATTGACCACGACCGGCGCCGGCCAGCGGACGCCTTCTTTACGCAGCTGAGCAATCACTTCTCGGTTGCTCTCTTCGGCAAAGAAATTACGCACGTGCGTGGCAACCACAATCCCGACATCGGGCACTTTTTGCAGATCGTCAATTGAAGCCTGCTCCAGCGCCTCAATGGTGCCAAAATGGGCCGCTAAACCGGCTGCCGTCGCCTCACCGACTTCGCGGATCCCCAGCGCATAAAGGAAACGGGCAAAGGTGGTCTCTTTGGACTTCTCCAGGGCATCCACCACGTTCTGCGCTGATTTGGGCCCCATGCGATCGAGCCCGGTGAGTTTACCCGGCGTCAGTTGGAAGAGATCGGCCGGCGTATGCACGTACTCTTTTTCGACCAGCTGATCGATGATTTTATCGCCCATACCGTCAACGTCCAGGGCGCGACGGGAGACAAAATGCTTGAGCGCTTCTTTACGCTGGGCGCCGCAGATCAGACCGCCGGTACAGCGCGTCACCACTTCGCCTTCCACGCGTTCAACGTCGGAATGACATACCGGACAATGGGTGGGGAACACGATCTCACGCGTCTCCTCCGGGCGTTCTGAGAGCACGACGTTCACGACCTGAGGGATAACATCGCCGGCGCGGCGAATGACCACCTTATCGCCGATACGCAGCCCCAGACGCTCAATTTCATCAGCATTATGCAGCGTCGCGTTGCTGACCAGGACCCCGGCGACGTGTACCGGCTCCAGACGCGCAACCGGCGTGATGGCGCCAGTGCGCCCGACCTGAAACTCAACGTCGCGCACGAAAGTCATCTGTTCCTGCGCCGGAAACTTAAACGCCACCGCCCAGCGCGGCGCGCGGGCTACGAAGCCAAGCTGTTCCTGCAGCGCCAGCGAATCGACCTTGATGACCACGCCGTCGATATCAAACCCCAGCTTCGGCCGATCCTCTTCAACCTGGCGATAGTAAGTAAGCACTTCCTCTGGCGTATGGCAGAGCTTTACACGCTCGCTGACCGGCAGCCCCCAGGACTTAAACTGCTGCAAGCGCGCCGAGTGGCTGGCAGGCAGCTCGCCGCCTTCCAGCACGCCCACGCCGTAGCAAAAGAAAGTGAGTGGACGCTTCGCGGTAATTCGCGGATCGAGCTGGCGTAAAGACCCCGCCGCCGCGTTACGCGGGTTAGCAAAGACTTTACCTCCGGTTCGCCGCGCCTCTTCATTAATTTTTTCAAACCCTGCCTGCGGCAGGAACACCTCTCCGCGCACCTCAAGCCGCTGCGGAATATTGTCACCGCGTAGCTTCAGGGGAATCGCGCGAATGGTACGCACGTTGGAGGTAATATCTTCGCCGGTCGTTCCATCGCCGCGGGTCGCCGCCTGCACCAGCAGGCCGTTTTCATACAGGATACTGACCGCCAGGCCATCCAGCTTGAGCTCGCAGCAGTAAGTCAGGTTATCGGTATTTTTCAGGCGATCCTGTACCCGCTTGTTGAACGCGAGGAAGCTCTCCTCATCAAAAACGTTGTCCAGCGACAGCATCGGGACTTCATGGCGAATCTGGCTAAAAGAGGCTAACGGTGCGGCACCGACGCGCTGGGTGGGCGAGTCCGGGGTGATCAGCTCAGGGTACTGAGCTTCCAGCTCGCGCAGTTCGCGCATTAACCGATCGTATTCCGCATCAGGGATTTCCGGCGTATCCATGACGTGGTAGAGATATTCATGATGGCGAAGCGTGGTTCGCAGTTCAGTCAGTTTTTGTTCGTTCGATTCCATATCACACCATCAATGATAAAAAACCCCCGACGGGCGGGGGTTCAGGATAAGTAGATGAAACGCAAGAAGATGAATCAGGCGTTAGCCTCTTTCACTTCACGAATTCGGTCTTGATATTCACGCAATTTTTGCGGCGTCATCATACGACGCTGGTCATCCAGCACTACGCCGCCGACTTCATCGGCAATGTACTGCGCGGACTGCAGCATCAGCTTAAAGTTTTGCAGTTCATCGCCAAAGGACGGAACCTGCATAAAGATAGTGACCCCGGGCGTCATCATATCCGCCATGCTGTCAGGATTGAAGGTGCCAGGCTTAACCATATTGGCCAGACTGAAGAGCACCTGACCGCTGCCGTCCGGGCTGAGGTGGCGATGGAAGATATTCATATCGCCAAATTTGAAGCCTGCCTGCTGGATGCTATTGATGAGTAGCTCGCCGTTGAGCTGCGAACCGTGATGCGCAGCGACGTTCATCACGATGACCGTCTCCTTACGCTCTTTAGGCTGCGGCGCGGCCTGCTGCGGCTCAGGGGCCTGAGGTTCCGGCGCCGGCTGCGGCTCTGGAGCGGCGGCAGGTTGTTGAACCGGCTGCTGCACATGCTGAACGGGCTGCTGCGCATGCTGAACGGGTTGCTGCACATGCGGAACGGGCTGCGGCTGTACCGGCTGCTGAGGCGGCACGGCGCGCTGCGGCTGCTGGACCGGGGCCTGGGCGTGAACGGGCTGATGTTGCGGCGGCTGCGGTGCACGGACAGGCTCTTCCGGGCGCACAGGTGGCTGTTGCGCCTGACGCTCATAAGGAGGCTGATACTGGTGCTGCGGCTGACGAGGTGCTTCATGCTCCCCATGAACGCCATTCGGCGCATGACTGGTCCGATGAACCCGGACTTCACCAACGCCTTCAACATCGTCATCAAAGTCGTCGCCTTCCGACGCTTCATCGTCGCGAGACTTCATACGTTTCAGTGGGCGATCGCGAAACATCGAGGAGCGTTCTTTACGGCTGGTCCAGAAACCGTGCACCAGTAAAGCGATTATGGCGATCGCGCCAACAATGATTAATATCAGACGCAAATCCTGCATCATTATATTCTCTGTTGTTCTAACACCTTGCCACCACGGCAAACATTTACTCACTAAGAGTATTTGCCGATTACATCAAGTGCAAGTGCGTCGGGGGCTTTCACTACATAAAGATGAACTAAATCGTGCTTTTTGCTGTTTTTTCGAACATTTCCTAACTGGTTATTGTCTGCTAACCCGATAAAATAGCCCGGCATTCAGCCTGGATGTCAAAAAAGGAGCATTACCTGACTATGGTTTCATCATCCGTAACGACCCCGCGTAGTGGCGTCTACTATTTTTCGCAGGGTTGGAAGCTGATCGGGCTGCCGGGGATCCGTCGATACGTATTCCTCCCTTTACTCGTCAACATTATTCTGATGGGCGGCGCATTCTGGTGGCTGTTCACGCGTCTGGACAGCTGGATCCCTTCGTTGATGAGCCATGTTCCTGAATGGCTGCAATGGCTTAACTATCTGCTGTGGCCCATGGTGGTCATTTCTATTCTGCTTGTCTTCGGCTACTTCTTCTCGACAATCGCCAACTGGATTGCCGCGCCCTTTAGCGGCCTGCTGGCCGAGCAGCTTGAAGCGCGCCTGACGGGCGCGACGCCGCCGGATGTCGGGGTTTTCGGCATCCTGAAAGATGTTCCGCGCATCATGAAGCGCGAGTGGCAGAAGTTTGCCTGGTACCTACCGCGGGCCATCGTCCTTTTGCTTCTCTACTTTATCCCCGGTATCGGCCAGACCGTCGCCCCCGTGCTGTGGTTCCTGTTCAGCGCCTGGATGCTGGCGATTCAGTACTGCGATTACCCTTTTGATAACCATAAGGTGCCGTTTAAAACGATGCGTCAGGCGCTGCGCACGCGCAAAGTGACCAATATGCAGTTTGGCGCCCTGACCAGCCTGTTTACCATGATCCCGGTGCTAAACCTGGTCATCCTGCCCGTCGCGATTTGCGGCGCGACGGCAATGTGGGTCGATTGCTACCGTGACAAACACGCCATGTGGAAGTAGCGCTATCGCTTTCGGAGCGGCTTATGCCGCTCCTTATTACTTCTGGCTTGCCATTATTTCTCTTCTGAATATAGATATGCTAAATCCTTACTTCCGCATATTCTTTAAGCGGGTATGCTGAAGCCGTACTCCCAAATTTCATACAGTTAAGGACGGGCCATGAGTAAGATTTTTGAAGATAACTCCCTGACTATCGGCCATACGCCGCTGGTACGACTGAACCGCATCGGTAACGGACGCATCCTGGCAAAGGTAGAATCTCGTAACCCGAGCTTTAGCGTAAAATGCCGTATCGGTGCCAATATGATTTGGGATGCCGAAAAACGCGGCGTGCTGAAGCCCGGCGTTGAGCTGGTGGAACCGACCAGCGGTAATACCGGTATCGCGCTGGCCTACGTGGCTGCGGCGCGCGGTTATAAACTGACGCTGACGATGCCGGAGACCATGAGCATCGAACGCCGCAAGCTGCTGAAGGCCCTGGGCGCTAACCTGGTGCTGACCGAAGGCGCCAAGGGGATGAAAGGCGCCATCCAGAAAGCCGAAGAAATTGTCGCCAGCAACCCGGAAAAATTCCTCCTGCTCCAGCAGTTCAGCAACCCGGCCAACCCGGAAATTCATGAAAAAACCACCGGCCCGGAAATCTGGGAAGATACCGATGGTCAAATCGACATCTTCATCTCCGGCGTCGGTACTGGCGGTACGCTGACCGGCGTGAGCCGCTATATCAAAGGCACCAAAGGTAAAAAAGATCTGATTACCGTTGCCGTTGAACCTACCGACTCCCCGGTTATCGCCCAGGCGCTGGCAGGCGAAGAGCTGAAGCCAGGCCCGCACAAAATCCAGGGTATTGGCGCAGGCTTTATCCCAGGCAACCTGGATTTGAAGCTGGTGGATAAAGTAGTGGCTATTACCAATGAAGAAGCCATTTCCACCGCCCGTCGCCTGATGGAAGAGGAAGGCATTCTGGCCGGCATCTCTTCCGGCGCTGCCGTTGCCGCTGCGCTGAAGCTGCAGGAGGATGAAGCCTTTACCAACAAGAATATTGTGGTTATCCTACCCTCTTCAGGTGAGCGCTATTTAAGCACCGCATTGTTTGCCGATCTCTTCACCGAGAAAGAACTGCAACAGTAATGCCAGCTTGTTAATATCGTGTAAAAAAGCACCTTTTCAGGTGCTTTTTTGTGGCGCACATCAAACTTTTACCCCTCCTGGCATTGATTCACTTCGTTGGGTCTGGTATTTAACCAGCACATTTATTTCGATGCGCGAAATTATTCCGATTTGGATTTCCATAAGCTGAATCGATTTTATGATTTGGTTCAAGTCTTCCTTTAGCGGCATAATGTTTAATGACGTGGTAGACGTTAACGGCCTGAAGGTTTCCACAGCGATTTTCCGCTGATGGTGCCGGAGCCGGATACGTGATGCCGGCGCTAACGATACAGGCTAAAGTTTGGCCGTTAGGCTAAACTTTAGGTCCACAACACTAAACCTATAAGTTGGGGAAATATAATGTTCCAGCAAGAAGTTACTATTACCGCTCCGAACGGTCTGCACACCCGCCCTGCTGCTCAGTTTGTTAAAGAAGCAAAAGGCTTCACTTCTGAGATCACTGTAACCTCCAACGGCAAAAGCGCCAGCGCCAAAAGCCTGTTCAAACTGCAGACTCTGGGCCTGACCCAGGGTACCGTTGTCACTCTCTCTGCCGAAGGCGAAGACGAGCAAAAAGCAGTTGAGCATCTGGTAAAACTGATGGCTGAACTCGAGTAAGTTCACGGGTTCTTTTTAATATCAGTCACAAGTAAGGTAGGGTTATGATTTCAGGCATTTTAGCATCCCCGGGTATCGCTTTCGGCAAGGCACTTCTGCTGAAAGAAGATGAAATTGTCATCGACCGGAAGAAAATTTCTGCCGATAAGGTTGATCAGGAAGTTGAACGTTTTCTGAATGGCCGCACCAAGGCCTCCGCCCAGCTGGAGGTCATCAAAACCAAAGCTGGTGAAACCTTCGGTGAAGAAAAAGAAGCCATCTTCGAAGGGCACATCATGCTGCTGGAAGATGAGGAGCTTGAGCAGGAAATCATAGCCCTGATTAAAGATAAGCATATGACTGCCGATGCGGCAGCCAATGAAGTTATCGAAGGTCAGGCTACTGCCCTGGAAGAACTGGATGACGAATACCTGAAAGAGCGTGCCGCTGACGTACGCGACATCGGTAAGCGCCTGCTGCGCAACATCCTCGGTCTGGCCATCATCGATCTGAGCGCGATTCAGGATGAAGTTATCCTGGTAGCCGCTGACCTCACCCCGTCTGAAACCGCACAGCTGAACCTGAACAAGGTGCTGGGTTTCATCACCGACGCGGGCGGCCGTACTTCCCACACCTCCATCATGGCGCGTTCCCTTGAACTGCCGGCCATCGTGGGCACCGGTAGCGTGACTACCCAGGTGAAAAACGGCGATTATCTGGTTCTCGACGCGGTGAATAATCAGGTTCTGGTTAACCCGAGCGATCAACAAATCGAAGAACTGCGCAACCTGCAGGCTCAGGTCGCTGAAGAGAAAGCGGAACTGGCTAAGCTGAAAGACCTGCCGGCCATTACGCTGGACGGCCATCAGGTTGAAGTCTGCGCCAACATCGGTACCGTACGCGACGTTGAAGGTGCCGAACGTAACGGCGCGGAAGGCGTTGGTTTGTATCGTACAGAATTCCTGTTCATGGACCGCGACTCGCTGCCGACTGAAGAAGAACAGTTCGCAGCATACAAAGCCGTTGCCGAAGCGTGCGGCTCGCAGGCGGTTATCGTTCGCACCATGGACATCGGCGGCGACAAAGAGCTGCCGTACATGAACTTCCCGAAAGAAGAGAACCCGTTCCTCGGCTGGCGCGCAGTGCGCATCGCCATGGATCGCAAAGAGATTCTGCGCGACCAGGTTCGTGCCATCCTGCGCGCTTCCGCTTTCGGTAAACTGCGCATCATGTTCCCGATGATCATCTCTGTTGAAGAAGTACGTGCACTGAAGAAAGAGATCGAAATCTACAAACAGGAACTGCGCGACGAAGGTAAGGCTTTTGATGAGGCAATTGAGATTGGCGTGATGGTGGAAACCCCAGCCGCTGCGACAATTGCGCGTCACTTAGCCAAAGAAGTTGATTTCTTTAGTATCGGTACCAATGATTTAACGCAGTATACTCTGGCAGTTGACCGTGGTAATGATATGATTTCACATCTTTACCAGCCAATGTCCCCGTCCGTGCTGACGCTGATTAAGCAAGTTATTGATGCTTCTCATGCTGAAGGCAAATGGACTGGCATGTGCGGTGAGCTTGCGGGCGATGAACGTGCTACACTTCTGTTGCTGGGTATGGGTCTGGACGAGTTCTCTATGAGCGCCATTTCCATCCCGCGCATCAAGAAGATTATCCGTAACACGAACTTCGAAGATGCGAAAGTATTAGCAGAGCAGGCTCTTGCTCAACCGACAACGGACGAGTTAATGACGCTGGTTAACAAGTTCATTGAAGAAAAAACAATCTGCTAATTCACGAGATGCGCGGCCCAAATTACTGCTTAGGAGAAGATCATGGGTTTGTTCGATAAATTGAAATCTCTGGTTTCTGATGATAAAAAAGACACCGGAACTATTGAGATTGTTGCCCCGCTCTCTGGCGAGATCGTCAACATTGAAGACGTGCCGGATGTAGTTTTTGCGGAAAAAATTGTGGGTGATGGCATTGCTATCAAACCTACTGGCAACAAAATGGTTGCGCCGGTAGATGGTACCATCGGTAAAATTTTTGAAACCAACCATGCTTTTTCAATCGAATCTGATAGCGGCATTGAACTGTTCGTTCACTTCGGTATTGATACCGTTGAGCTGAAAGGCGAAGGCTTCAAACGTATCGCCGAAGAAGGCCAGCGTGTGAAAGTCGGCGACCCGGTTATCGAATTCGATCTGCCGCTGCTGGAAGAGAAAGCCAAGTCAACCCTGACTCCGGTTGTTATCTCCAACATGGACGAGATCAAAGAGCTGATCAAACTGTCCGGTAGCGTAACCGTGGGTGAAACACCGGTTATCCGCATCAAGAAGTAATTCTTGCCGCAGAAGAATGGCGCCTCTCGGGCGCCATTTTTTTATCTCGCCGCTTTAAACGGCCGATAGCACTTCTCCCGCGAAAGTATTTTCATCCCTTCCGGGCCGCTTTCCAGAATCCGCTTCTCGCTGTCAGAAACCTGTAAATCACACTGATATCCGCCAACGGCGCCAAATAAAGATCCCACTTCGCAGACATCCTCAAGGGCTTCGCTGCCGGTGGTCTCAAAATGGCCGACGACTCTTCCCTGCTGACGCACCACTAAACGATAGCTCTTCATTCTCCCTCCCTATGCGGCGGAAGAATGAGCTCATCGCAGCCCTGTTCATTGGTCCAGGTCATAACCGCCAGCACCCGCTGCGCGGCAGCGTGGGCGGCCTCGCCCAGCGGCATTCCGCATACCAGACCGCTCGCCAGCTCGGCGCAAAAAAGGTCGCCCGTTCCCTTCAGATCGGTTTCAACGCGCGGATGTTCAACCACCTCGACCGACTGCGCGCTAACCACCAGCACGTTGATCGTGGCGCTATTTTCTCCCGGCGCGCTGGTGATAACGACCCATTTCAGTGAATCAGAGAGCAGACTACGGGCGGCAATAATCGCCTCCTGCTGATTATGGCAAGGCAGACCGCTTAGCGTCTCCAGCTCAAACAGATTGGGCGTGATCCCCTGCGCCAGCGGGAGCAAATGCGTACGATAGGCTTCAGGGATCTCGGCCTTGACGTAAATACCGCTATCCACATCGCCAATGACGGGATCAACGAGAATACACAGTTCAGGATGCTGCTCGCGAATGCGCAGCAGCCATTGCGCCAGACGCTTAATCTGCACGGCGCTGCCCATATAGCCGGTCGTTACCGCCCGCAGCTCGCGCAGGGCGTCACGCTCCTCCAGCGCCTTTAAATAGCCGGCAAACCACTCTTCCGGGATAACGCCGCCATAGTAAGTATCATAGTGCGGCGTATTGCTGAACAGCACCGTCGGCACCGCGATGACCCGCAGGCCGTGCTGCTTTATAGCCGGTATCGCAATACTGTTGCCTACGCTGCCGTAGACCACCTGCGACTGCACGGCCACAATATCGACCTGAAGCGCCCGACTTTTATCGTTGAAGAGCACCGATTGTATTTCATCTTGCTGGCCCATCCTTTCTCCCCCCGCTGGACAGCGGGTCATACTCTGATTATCATTCGTCCTATGCTAAAATTCATTTTGTCATAGGTCAATAATGATCGTTGGAAAAACTGCCAGTGAGATCTTCGATAGCATCCGCCATCTGGTACAAAGCGGCGTACTCAAGCCTGGCGATGTTTTACCGCCGGTCCGCGAGCTGGCGGGCAAGCTGTCGGTTAACCGCAATACCGTCGCTGCCGCCTATAAGCGACTGGTGACCTCTGGCCTGGCTATCAGCCAGGGGCGTAATGGTACCGCCATTAAAACCCATAATACCCTGCCCGCCCTTGAAGGTGGCGATCCCTCTTCGCCGCTGAAGGATATCTCCAGCGGCAATCCCGACCCCGCTCGCCTGGCAAACCTCAAGCACTATCTCGGCGCAATTGCGCCAGCGCCTCGCCTGTACGGCGATGCGGCGGTTGAACCACGGCTGGCCGCGTGGGCCAGCCGCTGGGTTAACAACGATGTGAACCTGGATGCCGATATTAACCTTGCCAGCGGCGCTGTCGATGCGCTTGAGCGCCTGCTGTGCGCCCTGCTGCTGCCCGGCGATAGCGTGGCCATCGAAGACCCCTGCTTTCTCAGCAGCATCAATATGCTGCGCTACGCCGGTTTTAGCCCTTCGCCGGTACCGGTCGACGGGGAAGGCATGCAGCCTGGGGCCCTTGAAGAGGCGCTGAGCAACGGCGCCCGGGCGGTCATTATTACCCCGCGCGCGCACAATCCGACCGGCTGTAGCCTCAGCGAATCCCGCGCCCGGGCAATACGCGAAATACTGGCCCGCTATCCGCAGGTTCTGGTGATTGTTGACGACCATTTCGCGCTGCTCTCCGCCACGCCCTGGTACTCCCCTATCGCCGCGGAAAGTCAGCGTTGGGCGCTGGTACGCTCCCTGTCAAAAACCCTGGGACCAGATTTGCGTCTGGCCATCGTCGCCAGCGACGCTGACACGTCGGCGGCGCTGCGACTGAGGCTTAATTCCGGTAGCCAATGGGTCAGCCATCTGTTGCAGGATCTGGTCATCGCCTGCCTTAACGACAACACCTTTATGGCCTCTCTGGCGGAAACCCGGCGCCACTATCGTCAGCAGCATGAAAAGCTGATTGCCGCCCTCGCCAGCCGCGGAATCACCCATCTGACGCCGGGAGACGGCCTTAATTTTTGGTTCCCGCTGGAAGAGCCGAGCCAGCCGGTAGCGCTCCGTCTGGCGCACGCCGGCTGGCTGGTTCGCGAAGGCGAAACGTTCGGCATTCGCGCCCCTTCGCACGGGCTGAGGCTGTCGCTTGCGACGCTCAGCGACAATGAAATGAATAAGCTCGCCAATGACTTATACCAGATATTACAACAACAGTGACGGGAGTTAACGCTATGCAGATCCACTTTATCGTCCATGAAGTCTTTGAAGCGCCGGGAGCTTACCTGCACTGGGCGCAGGCGCGCGGCTACGGTATCAGCTGGTCGCGGGTATACGCGGGGGACAGGCTACCGGAAAACGCCAACGCTTTTGATATGCTGGTTGTGCTCGGCGGTCCGCAGTCGCCGCGCACGACATTATCTGAGTGCCCCTGGTTTGATAGCCACGCCGAGCAGCGTTTGATTGCGCAGGCCATTGCCGCAGGACGGATCGTGGTAGGGATATGCCTGGGCTCGCAGCTTATCGGTGAAGCGCTGGGCGCGCCGGTCATGCAAAGTCCGGAAAAAGAGGTGGGTCACTATCCCATCACGCTCACCACCGCGGGCCTGCAGGATGACAAACTGGCCCATTTTGGCCCCTCGCTGGTCGTCGGCCACTGGCATAACGATATGCCAGGCCTGACCCCGGAGGCGGAAGTGATGGCCTCCAGCGAAGGCTGCCCGCGGCAAATTGTGAAATACAGCGACCGGGTTTATGGCTTCCAGTGCCACATGGAGTTTGATGCTGAGGTCATTGAGCTGCTGATCGCCCATTCGCAGCAGGAGCTTAGCGCCGCCAGAGGCAGGCGTTTCATTCGTAGTGAACAGGAGATGCGTGCCTGGGATTATCGCGAAATGAATGAGAAGCTATGGGCGTTTCTTGATAAGCTGACGGCAAAGTAAGCAAAAGGCTTTTATTAAAGCCCGACAATTTAAGGATCGCCAGAAATGCCCAATCCCAACCCACAGCTTAAAGCCGCCATCGAAGCCTGCGATCGCGCTATCTCCCAGGAGGATTACGCGACACTGATGGAGTATTACGCTGATGACGCCGCGCTGGTCGTCAAGCCAGGCATGGTGGTGCGGGGCAAAGAAAATATCCGCAACGCGTTTATCGCCATTGCCGACTATTTCCAGCACCGGCTGGTGGTGACGCAGGGAAAAATGGAGATTATCGAAGGCGGCGGCAATGCGCTGGTGATTATGGAAACCCGGCTGGATATCCCGACGGCGGAAGCCGGGATAACACAGGTCACGCGGCGCGCAACCTATGTCTTTCGTCAGCAGGGTGAACGCTGGCTCTGCACCGTGGATAACTCCTACGGTACGGACCTGCTCGACGCGCCCGAGGTTTAAATTCCCGCGCCCTGGGTAAAGTGCTCTTCGCCAAATACGCCGGTAGAAAGGTAGCGATCGCCGCGATCGCAAACGATCGCCACCACTACCGCGCCAGGATTTTCACCCGCCACACGTAGCGCGCCCGCCACCGCGCCGCCGGAACTGACGCCGCAGAAAATCCCCTCCTTCACCGCCAGCATCCGCATGGTGTTTTCGGCATCCTGTTGATGGATATCGAGCACCGCGTCCACCAGCTGCGCGTTAAAAATGCCCGGCATATATTCGGCAGGCCAGCGGCGAATTCCGGGAATACTGCTCCCCTCTTCCGGCTGCAGCCCCACGATGCTCACCGCTTTATCCTGCTCGCGCAGAAAACGCGATACGCCGGTAATGGTGCCGGTGGTACCCATGCTGGAGACAAAATGGGTGATCCGCCCGTCGGTCTGCTGCCAGATTTCCGGCCCGGTAGTGGTGTAGTGCGCGTACGGGTTGTCCGGGTTGTTGAACTGATCGAGCAGCTTGCCTTCGCCGCGCTGCGCCATGGCTAACGCTAAGTCACGCGCGCCTTCCATTCCCTGCTCTTTGGTGACCAGAATCAGCTCCGCACCGTAGGCGCGCATGGCGGCACGGCGCTCCTGGCTCATGTTGTCCGGCATCAGCAGCTTCATCTGATAGCCTTTAAGCGCGGCGATCATCGCCAGCGCAATGCCGGTGTTGCCGCTGGTCGCTTCAATCAGCACATCACCGGGTTTAATCTCTCCGCGCTTTTCGGCCTCGACAATCATCGACAGGGCCGCCCTGTCTTTCACCGACCCCGCCGGATTGTTGCCTTCAAGTTTGACCCAGATTTCGCTGCCGTTGTCCGGCCCCATGCGCTGCAGTTTGACCAGAGGCGTGTTGCCGATTGTTTGTTCTAATGTATTCACGGTTTTGCCCAATAAAAAGCCCGGTAAGCATTACGCCACCGGGCGAAAAACATACGCGATAACCTATCAGGCTGACTCAGCCAGAGCAATATCCTCGCGCGTCTCAATGCGTTCCTTCCCGTGATAAATACGGGCATGCTGCAGACCGACAAACAGGCGCTCTCCCCGGTGCGGCGGGACGTCGTCGCGCATGACCACGGTCAGCGGCTCGGTATACCAGCCCAGCGGTTGTACCACCAATTGCGTGTAGTGACCTTTAGGGCTAGCTTCCAGCACCTGCACCGGCAGCGGTGAATCGAGGCTGGTTCGGCGGCTCACGTCAACTTCCCACGGACGCAGGAACAGATCGACCGGCCCCTGATGCGCGGAGGTATAGCCCAGCGGCCAGCGGTGCGCGCCCACGTGGAATTGTCCGCCGCGAATGGTGCCCTGCAGACGGTTCACCTCGCCCATAAATTCCAGCACAAAGCGGGTCGCCGGTTCGCGCCAGAGCTGCTCCGGCTCGTCAACCTGCTCAATGTTGCCCTGGCTCATCACTACCACGCGGTCGGCAACTTCCATCGCCTCTTCCTGATCGTGGGTGACGAAGACGCTGGTGAACTTCAGCTCTTCATGCAGCTGACGCAGCCAGCGACGCAGCTCTTTACGCACCTGGGCGTCCAGCGCGCCGAAGGGTTCATCCAGCAGCAGTATCTGCGGTTCAACGGCTAACGCACGCGCCAGCGCCACGCGCTGCTTCTGCCCGCCGGAGAGCTGCGCCGGAAAGCGATCCGCCAGATGCGCAAGCTGTACCATCTCCAGCAGTTTGGTCACTTTCGCTTTGATGGCCGCCGCATTCGGGCGCTCGCGGCGCGGCAGCACGGTCAGGCCAAACGCAATATTGTCGAATACGTTCATATGGCGGAACAGCGCGTAATGCTGGAATACAAAGCCCACCTTACGATCCCGGGCATGCAGACGGCTCACGTCGGTGCCATGAAAGCGGATGTGCCCGCTGGTCTGATGCTCAAGCCCGGCGATAATACGCAGCAGCGTGGTTTTACCGGAGCCAGACGGCCCGAGCAGCGCCACCATTTGTCCGGAAGGGATATCCAGCGAGATATCATTCAGCACCTGGGTGCGACCAAAAGACTTCTTAATATTGGCAATCTCAATGCTCATGATTTCCCTCCTGATGCTGACGTTTTTCCTGATTTTCTAAACGCCACTGCACCACACTCTTCAAAAACAGGGTCAAAATAGCCATCAGCGTCAGCAACGCGGCGGCAGTAAAGGAGCCGACAGTATTGTAGTCCTGCTCCAGCAGTTCAATCTGTAGCGGCAGCGACAGGGTTTCACCGCGAATAGAGCCGGAGACGACAGAAACGGCGCCAAACTCGCCAATCGCGCGGGCGTTGGTCAGCACCACGCCGTAAAGCAGCGCCCAGCGGATATTCGGCAGCGTGACGCGGCGGAACATCTGCCAGCCTGACGCGCCCAGCAGCACCGCCGCTTCGTCTTCGTTGCTCCCCTGGCTTAACATCACCGGCACCAGCTCGCGCACCACAAACGGGCAGGTCACAAAGACCGTCACCAGCACCATGCCCGGCCAGGCGAACATGATCTGCAGGTTGTGCTCATCCAGCCAGCCGCCCAGCGGCCCGTTGGAGCCGTAAAAGAGCAGATACACCAGGCCCGCTACCACCGGCGACACGGCAAAAGGAATATCCAGCAGGGTCAGCAGCAGCTGACGTCCCGGGAAGTTAAAGCGCGTCACCAGCCACGCCAGCAGCGTGCCGAACACCAGGTTCACCGGCACGGTGATCAGCGCAATCAGCACGGTCAGCCAGATGGCGTGCAGCATATCCGGGTTCGCCAGGTTTTCCAGCGCGGGCATCAGCCCCTTGCTGAAGGCCTGAACGAAGATATACACCGTCGGCACGACGAGAATAAACGCGGAAACCAGCACGCCCGCACCGATCAGAAACCATTTACCCCAGTTGATGCGGGGCGCATCGTATCGTTTCAATTGCGTAACTTCCGCCATCAGTGACCTACCACACGTCGACCAAAGCGACTTTGCAGAGTGTTAATCGAGTACAGCAGCAGCAGCGAGGCCGCGAGGATCACCGAAGCAATCGCGCTCGCCGCCGGGTAATCAAACTCCTGCAAACGGATAAAAATCATCAGCGAGGTCACTTCCGTTTTCCACGCAATGTTGCCGGCTATAAAAATCACCGCGCCGAACTCACCGAGGCTGCGGGTAAAGGACAGCGCAACGCCCGCCATCAGCGCCGGGGAGAGCTCCGGCAGCACCACCTTGCGAAAGCTCTGCCAGCGCGTGGCGCCCAGGGTTTCCGCCGCCTCTTCATATTCCGGACCCAACTCTTCCAGCACCGGCTGCACGGTACGCACCACAAACGGGATGCTGGTAAAGGCCATGGCCACCGCGATACCGAGCCAGGTATAGGTGACTTTAATATCAAATTTCGCCAGCCACTCGCCGTACAACCCGTTCACGGAGAAGAGCGAGGCGAGGGTTAAGCCGGCAACGGCCGTCGGCAGCGCAAACGGCAAATCCATCAGCGCATCAAGCAGCGTGCGGCCCGGGAAGCGGTAGCGGGTTAAGATCCACGCCATCAGCAGGCCGAACACGCCGTTAAAAATGGAGGCGACAAACGCCGACAGCAGCGTCACTTTATAGGCCGCCACCACCTGCGGGTTGGTCACTACGTCCCAGTACTGCGCCCAGCTCATCTGGGCAAGCTGCATCACCAGCGCGCTGAGCGGCAACAACAGGATCAGGCAGACGAACAGCAGGCTGGTCCCGAGGCTTAAGGTAAAGCCCGGCAGCACGCGTTTAGTCGATACTGCAAACATTACTTACGCCCCGCCGCCAGCAGTTTGTCCAGCTCACCGCCGCTGGCAAAATGGGTTTTCATCACATCAGGCCAGGAGCCAAATTTATCTTCCACGCGGAACAGTTCGGTCTGCGGGAATTTATCTTTCAGTTTGTTCATCACGTCCGGGTTATTCACGCGGTAGTAGTAATCGGTAATGATGGTCTGCGCCTGCGGGCTGTACAGGTAGTTGAGATAGGCTTTTGCCGCTTTCTCGGTACCGTTGGCCTGGACGTTTTTATCCACCCACGCCACCGGGAACTCGGCCAGGATGTTGGTTTTCGGGATAACCACCTCAAAGCCCTGCGCTTCATACTGTTTGCGGATGTTATTCACTTCCGATTCGAAGCTGATCAGCACATCGCCCAGGCCGCGCTCGGCGAAGGTCGTGGTAGCCCCGCGACCGCCGGTATCAAACACTTCGACGTTTTTCAGGAACTGGGTCATGAACTGCTCGGTTTTCGCTTTATCGCCGCCGTCAGCCTTGTCCGCCGCGCCCCACGCCGCTAAATAAGTGTAACGCGCGTTGCCGGAGGTTTTTGGGTTCGGGAAAATCAGCTTCACGTCGGAACGCACTAAGTCATTCCAGTCGTGGATATTCTTCGGGTTGCCTTTACGCACCAGGAAGCCCATGGTGGAGTAAAACGGCGAGCTGTTATTCGGCAGACGGCTTTGCCAGTCGGCGGGGATCAGCTTGCCTTTGTCGTGCAGAATCTGGACATCGGTCACCTGATTGTAGGTCACCACGTCGGCCTTCAGCCCTTGCAGAATCGCCAGCGCCTGTTTTGATGACCCCGCATGAGATTGTTTAATCGTCAGCTTATCGCCGCCGTTATCTTTCGCCCACTGCTGTTCGAACTGCGGGTTAAGGGCGGCAAACAGCTCGCGGGAAACATCGTAGGAACTGTTCAGCAATTCCGTCGCCTGCGCCTGCGCGACCAGCAGCACAGAAGCAGCCAGCGCCAGATATCCTTTTTTTAGTGATTTAACGGCCATTGCGCACCCTTATCAATATGATGATTTTCTGCTGATCATCATATTTATAACGGCTATGAAAGGAGTAACGGTTTTATATACCGTTTGGCGATTTGGAAGTCGAAAAGAGAATAAGGGAATGGCAAAGCTTATCTGAATCACGCATGCAGAACCGGAAAACGTTCGACGCTGCCGGCCGCGCCGAACGGTTCCCTCTCCCACGGGGAGAGGGTTTGGAGGAGATCTTACAGCGCCAGCAGTCTATCCAGCGAAGGCGCGAAGTAGTACCCGCCGGTCACCGGTTTGGTAAAACGCAGCATCGCGTCGCGCTTACCGTCGGTATCGCCGAACATGCTCAGCAGCTGCTGTTCAATATTGTGCAGACGCGCGCAGTAGGCGCAAAAGTAGAGGCCGTGAGTCCCGCTGGCGATACCGTACGGCAGGCTCTGACGCACAATCTTCAGCCCTTTACCTTCTTCTTTCAGATCCACGCGGCTCAGGTGAGAGGTATCCGGACGATCGTCGCCGTCAATCTCTTCGTTGGCTTCTTTGGTACGGCCGATCATCATCTCCTGATCGGGAACGCTCATGCGATTAAGCTGCTTGAGGTTGTGCTCCCAGCGCTGCACAAATACGTAGCTGCCGCCCGCATCGACGCCATCCTGAATCACCGCCACTTCACGGCGGGTCTCTTCCCCCGCCGGGTTTTCAGTACCGTCGACAAAGCCGCTCAGATCGCGCTCTTCAATCCAGCGAAAGCCGTGAATCTCTTCTTTAACATCAATCGCTGCGCCAAAAGCGGACAGGGCCGCCTGAGCGACAGAAAAATTCAGCTCATGCTGCGCGGACAGAATGTGGATTAGCACATCATACTGGGTGGCCGGGGCCAGACCTTTGCCATAGGACGGGAAGTCTTTTAGCTCTTCAGCCCCGACGCCACCGCTTAGCTGACGCCAGACGTTATGGCCAAAAGCGACCACCGCCCCCAGCTTCGCTTCCGGGTATTTCGCCTGAAAGGTGGCTAACTTATCGGCAAACACCTTGCTGGCTTCGCGCAGGGCGTCAACATCGCCTTTGACATTTGCTTCAATCCAAATCGCCGCACGGCAATGTTCCGGCAAAATGCCGCTCTGAACCTGAGACATCGCTCCTCCTGAAATAGTACAACCACAACGCTGTGGCTTTTTAAGGCGCTATTGTACCCGCTTTTTCAGGACCTCGAATCACTTCAGATCAAATTAGCGACGCCAGATAATCTTGCTCACCTTCCAGTTTTTCAGCGTGTCGTCGGAGGGCATTAGCTCATCAGGGCCGCTCCAGTTGCCGGTGAAGGCATAGCTAATATGCTGGCTACCCTCGGCCTTGCACTCCACCACGGCACCGTTATCGTTGCTGCCTTTCTGGCAGTTACCAAACGCTTTGCTGTAGATATCGCTGAACGGGGTACCGATTTTCACGCCGCTGGCGGCCTTGATATTGCTATCGCGCACGTCGATGCGGCTAATAGTCCCGCTCTCGCCGTTGATGGTCAGCGCGACCTTGTCATCTTTTAACGCTTCGAAATAGCGCACAATATTGCCGTTAGCCGTTTTCATGCCGCTGCGCAGGCGGTAGCTGCTGCCGAGCGCGTCGCCGATCGCCTGCTCGCTCAGCGCCGTTGACGCCGTCAGGTTGCCTACGCCCTGTTCGCTCACCTCCATAGAGGAACCAAACCAGTTCCACGGATAAGCCGCCGACCAGTTCACCGAGCTCATCGTTGAGCAGCCGGTTAAAGCCAGCGGTAGTGCGCAGAGAAGTAAACGTAGCGATTTCATGACTGAGTGTCCTTTCTGATGTATTCAACGCAAGTTGGAGTGCGCGATCGGCAAAAAGTGCCGTTAAACCTGTTCTTCGCGAAAACAGGCTTTCAGCCGACGGCTGCTTAACAGCCACCAGAGCGCGTAAAGATCCGCCGCCAGCAGGCCGATGGTCACCGCCGAAGGCGACTCGCCGCTCATCCACAACAGCGGTTGCCAGACCAACAGCAAGAGCTGGGAAAGCACCAGCAGCCAGCGCATCATGGGCCAGAGCCGGGGGAAGCGCTGACGATGCCCGCTAATGATAAACGCCAGCACCGCCGGAATGCCGGGGAGCAATCCCAGCCAAAAATTATCGTGGTCCGGATAAAACAGATTCAGCAGCGCGTCGCCCTGCTGGCGTGACGCGCCGGCCATCAGAAATAGCACCCACGTCCGCGCCTGAAGCAGCAGCACGCACCAAAAGAGAAACGGCAAACGCAGGCGGCCGTGGGTATCGAAATCGGCGGGGATAAACTCAGTATTCTTCATCTTCAATTAAGCGCTTGCCGAGGCACAGCACGTCTGAATGCTCATAGCCAAGGCGTTCGTACATCCCCTGCACCACGTCATTATCTTCGCGAACCATAATATTTATTTTCGGACAGCCGCGGGCGATCAGCTTTTTCTCCAGCCGATTAAGCAGCGCATTAGCAATACCGCGACCGCGATATTCAGGATGCACGCCAAGATAATAGGCAGACCCGCGATGCCCGTCATAACCGCCCATCACCGTGCCAACCACTTCACCGTTAACTTCGGCGACCAGAAACAGGCTGGCATCGTGGTTCAGCTTACGTTCAATATCCATTTCCGGATCGTTCCATGGGCGAAGGAGATCGCAACGCTCCCACAGGGTGATGACCTCTTCGAAATCTTGCTGGCGAAAAACGCGTATCTCCATGGTATTCCCCACCATTGACGGTTAAAAACAGAGATTATGGCGTGATTGTGCCCGATAGCCAATATCAGGCGCAATGAGCCGCAAAAAATGGCATACTATGACTTTGTCATGTATTGAAATGAAAAGTAAAACAATTCTTATTTTGAATGGTCGTATCAGAAAAGACGATACGATATAACATTGGTTACCACTTGTTTGCAATTCAGGCCGAATGAGCACTTTTAAACCATTAAAAATACTTGCTTCGCGCCGCCAGGTGCTGAAAGCCGGGCTGGCAGCAATCACGCTTTCAGGGATCGCCTCACAGGCCAGCGCGAAAGAACAACAGCCATTGAAAACATCCAATGGGCACAGCAAACCCGCAGCGAAGAAAAAAGGCGCCAAACGCGTCGTGATGCTCGACCCGGGCCATGGCGGTATTGATACCGGCGCTATCGGCCATAACGGTTCAAAAGAGAAGCACGTCGTGCTGGCGATCGCTAAAAACGTGCGCAGCATTCTGCGCAGCAACGGCATCGATGCGCGCCTGACGCGCAGCGGCGATACCTTTATTCCGCTCTATGACCGGGTGGAGATCGCCCACCAGCACGGCGCCGATCTTTTTATGTCAATTCACGCCGATGGTTTCACCAACCCGAGCGCGGCCGGCGCTTCCGTTTTCGCCCTTTCCAACCGCGGCGCCAGTAGCGCCATGGCAAAGTATCTCTCGGACCGTGAAAACCGGGCGGATGAAGTGGCCGGCAAGAAAACGACGGATAAAGACCACCTATTGCAGCAAGTGCTGTTCGACCTGGTACAAACTGATACCATCAAAAACAGCCTGACGCTCGGTTCCCATATCCTGAAAAAGATCAAGCCGGTGCACAAGCTGCACAGCCGCAATACCGAGCAGGCGGCGTTTGTGGTGCTGAAATCACCGTCGATTCCGTCGGTGCTGGTAGAAACCTCGTTTATTACCAATCCGAACGAAGAAAAACTGCTCGGCACCACCGCGTTCCGGCAGAAAATCGCCACAGCGATTGCCAACGGCATCATCAGCTATTTCCACTGGTTCGATAACCAGAAAGCCCACTCGAAGAGACGTTAATGAGACCCGATGCGCACCAGGTAAAAGCTTTCCTTCTCCAGCTCCAGGATGCTATCTGCCAAAAGCTCAGCACCGTTGACGGCAGCGAATTCATCGAAGATAGCTGGCTGCGGGAAGGCGGCGGCGGCGGACGCAGCCGGGTGCTGCGCGATGGCGGTATCTTTGAGCAGGCTGGCGTTAACTTTTCGCACGTGCACGGCGAGGCGATGCCGGCCTCCGCAACCGCGCACCGCCCTGAGCTGGCGGGCCGCAGCTTTGAAGCGATGGGCGTCTCGCTGGTCGTGCACCCGCGCAGTCCCTATATCCCCACCAGCCACGCCAACGTGCGCTTCTTTATCGCGGAAAAACCGGGCGCCGAGCCGGTATGGTGGTTCGGCGGCGGCTTCGATTTAACCCCCTACTACGGCTTTGAAGAAGATGCCGTTCACTGGCATCGCACCGCTCGCGACCTGTGCCAGCCCTTCGGCGAAGAGGTTTATCCGCGCTATAAAAAGTGGTGCGACGACTACTTCTTCCTCAAGCATCGTAACGAGCAGCGCGGCATCGGCGGCCTGTTTTTTGATGATTTGAATACCCCGAACTTTGACCATTGTTTCGACTTTATGCAGGCGGTGGGCAATGGCTTCACCGATGCGTATCTGCCCATTGTCGAGCGGCGTAAAGAGAGGGTCTGGGGCGAGCGCGAACGCGCTTTTCAGCTCTACCGCCGCGGGCGCTACGTGGAGTTCAACCTGGTGTGGGATCGCGGTACCCTGTTCGGCCTGCAAACCGGCGGCCGCACCGAATCCATTCTGATGTCGATGCCGCCGCTGGTGCGCTGGGAATACGACTACCAGCCGGAAGCGGGCAGCCCGGAAGCGGCGCTGAGCGAGTTTATTCAGGTGCGCGATTGGGTTTAACGTTGCCTGATAGTGTGGTTCGCAGGCCAGATACGGCGCTGTTTTGCCTGATGGCGCTACGCTTTTCAGGCCTGCGATGACGGCGCGAATCGCCATCCGCTAAATAGATCGTCATCACGCCCACTGCCGCATCCGCTGATGCAGCGTCAGCGACGGTTTCTCGGCGAACAGCTGCTGATAATCGGTAGCGAACTGGCCCAGGTGCCAGAATCCCCACTGCATCGCCGCATCCTTAACCGTCGTGCTCTGCGACCACGGGCTAATCAGCTCCCGGCGCACCGCGTTTAAACGAATGCGCTTCAGCCAGGCGTTCGGCCCGATCCCCAGAATGGCGTGAAAGGCGTTTTGCAGCGTACGGCGGCTGACGTGCAGCTGCTGACATAAATCGAGAACCGTCAGCGGCTCCGACATATTCTCCAGCACGTACTCCCGCGCCCGGGAAAGCAGACGCCGATAGCTCTGGTGGCTAATGCTCTCGGCGGTAATCATCGGCTGCGCCTCCTCCAGCATCGCCCCCATCGCCAGCAGGAGATTATCGCCCAACACCTTACGCACCGCGGGCTGATGAAGGTTCTCCGGATTCTCGCTAAACGTCGCCAGCGCCTGCTGCACAAAGCCCCACAGCGCCGCCTTGTGCTCCTCTTTGACCTCCAGCGCCGACTGGTTACGCAGCATATGCAGCACCCGCTCCGGGTGATGCAGGAAGCTGGCCTGGCGGGAAATGACATCCTCCGAGATCACTACGCCCAGAATGGTGTAATCATCCGGCGTGCTGAGCTCAAACTCGGTGCCGCCGGGTCGGGTGGCGATTTCGGCGCTGCCGAGGCACTGTGAGCCAATAAACCCCTGCTCGCCGCGGGTTGCCGGAATACCGAACCAGAAGGAGTTCGGCCACACCAGGCAGGACTGACGCAGCGCCAGGCCGGTATATTCGCGAAAGACCTGAATATCATCGAGCAGGATTTCGGTAAATTCACCGTGAAATTTCCCCGGATGCAGCTGATCGTAAATCTGCTGCCAGGCGGTAATCGTCAGGGCATGTTCATAGACATCGGTGGTCCGCCGCTGATGGACGTTGTCCACCTCGACCATCGGCGTCAGTTTAACGTCTTCGGGTAATGCTTCATGATAAAGATGGTGCAGGTTGGCCGGTTTTTTCTTTTTCATGATCTGATAAACCGGGAGCGCTTTCGCGTTCCCGGCACCTCCGACTGGTTAATTTTTTAAGCGATAGCGACTACTGCGTTTACGCAACGCTCCGGTAGAAAAGAGCTGCTCCAGCGCCTTCCTGGCCTCTTCAAGCGACCAGCCGAAATGGGCGGCCACCTCCCCTGCCGTCATTCCCTGACGCGTCGAAGAGAGCAGCGTCAGCAAGGGTTCTGAGGATTCCACGACCACCGGCGGCTCCGGCGTTTGCGGCAGCCGTTGAAAACCGGCGATCAGCCGCTGGGTATCCTCTTCCGGGCGTCCAATCTCCCGACGGCTGATAACGCGCCCCGTACGCTGCGCCGCAGCGCTGCCGGCATCCAGCGCCGCCCGGCACGCCGCCAGGTCGCCTTCCACCACCAGCGTCAGCCTGCCGGGGTCAAGAACCTCATGGCTGAGCAGCCGCACGTTGGCCGCCTTCAGCATCGCATCCGCCGCGTCAACGGCGGCCACCATGCCGTCCACTTCCAGTAATCCCAGGGCGTTGATCATCGCTTCCCCCTTACGCGCGCTGGATTGGATGACGGGCAATATCCAGAACGGCATCGGTAAAGGCGTTACAGGCGGCTTTACAGGCGGCCTGGCTTCCCGTCAAAAAGGCGGCGGAATAGTTGGTTTCCGACGGCGGCGGCACGTAGGTCACCAGCTGCACGTCGGCCGATTTCATTGCCGCATCGATACCGAAGGTCGCCTCCAGCGGCGGCGCCACCAGATAAGCGATCGGATCGCCCAGCGCAATGCCGGAGGTAGACGAGAGATAAGAGCCGGTACGCGACACCACGTGCGCCAGAAACGCCGTATCTTCGGCATCGTTGGCCCACTGGAACGCGGCCCCAGTTTCGATATGCGCCACCATCGCATCCAGACCGGCGCGCACTTCCGCCGGGTTCGGGCCGCCCAGCATAATCAGCACTTCACCTGCGGTTGGCGAAGGGCCGTGGGCCGCGCCGGCGTAAAGAGAACGACCGTAGACCACTTCCACCATCGCCTGTTTTGTCGCTTCGTCAGCGGCAATATAAGTCACATCATCCGAATCCGCCGTGATGAGTCCGAGGCTACGTATATGTGGCGGTAATTTAAGCTCGCGGGCAAAGCCGTCATTCACTGAGGCAATCACGCGCATGGCCGTCACCGAAGGGCGAATTAAATCTAATGCAGGCATGATGCCTCCTTACCGAGTCATGTTGATGCCGGAAGCCTTCTGCTCCAGCATGCGTTTGGCCAAATCGACAATCACCGCCGCGGCTTCTACCGGGGGCGTACCGCCCTGGTGAATATTGGAAATACAGGTCCTGTCCGCTTCGACGGTGGTCGCCACGCGCGGCGAATACACGGCGTAACAGGAGAGGCTTTCCGACTGCCCCAGCCCCGGACGTTCGCCTACCAGCAGGATGACCACCTTCGCGCCGAGAATTTCGCCAATCTGATCTTCAATTTTGACCCGCCCGTAGCGGACGAAGAACGGCGTACCGACCTTCAGTCCGGCCTGCTTCAGGCCCGACAGCAGCGGCGGCAGGATCTCTTCATAGTTGACGGTAATCGCGTCGGTAGAGAGGCCATCGGATACCACCACCTGAACGTCAGGATTCGCCACGCACTGCGCCTTCAGCGCCTCAATAGCCTCCGGACTCAGCCGACGGCCCATATCCGGGCGCGTCAGGTAGAGGTTTTTGTCGCTAATTTCGGAGCGCAACTCCAGCAATCCCTGGGTTTTCACCCACTCCTCCGGTACCTCTTTCAGCACCGTATCCTTGGAGCGCGAGTGGTCGGCGAGGAAGCGCAGCAGCGCGAGGGTGCGCGGACGCGGACCGGCGCGGCCGGTACACACGCGCGCCGCGGTGCTGCGCTTCAGTTCGGCCAGCACTTCCGCACGATGCGGCTGCTGCACGCCAATCCAGCCTTTCGCCTCTGGCGAACCTAAATCCAGCACGCAGCTCTCCGCCGCGACCTCGCACCGGCTGGCGCACTTCGTCACCGTCGCCTCAGGCGCTGCTGCTGCCGTCTGCGGTTGTCCCATTGACGCCATCACGCTACGTACAATTTCTTCAATCTGCTTTTGATCCATCATGTGTCATCCCCGCGTCATCAAAAGAACAGTGACGGATCGCCCGCCCGTTGGGTCAGACGACCGTTTGCCATAATGCCCATGGTTTCCAGCCAGCGTTCGAACTCCGGCGACGGCCGTAGATTCAGCAGCTGACGGACGGTAGCGGTATCGTGAAACGCGGTGGTCTGATAGTTGAGCATGATGTCGTCGCCGAGCGGCATGCCCATGATGTAGTTGCAGCCGGCGGTGGCGAGCAGAATCATCAGGTTTTCATTGAGGTTCTGGTCGGCGTCGGCATGATTGGTGTAGCAGCAGTCGCAGCCCATCGAGATGCCGCTCAGCTTGCCCATAAAGTGATCTTCGAGACCGGCGCGAATAATCTGCCGATCGTTATAGAGGTACTCCGGCCCGATAAAGCCCACCACGGTATTGACGAGGAACGGATCGTAGTGCCGCGCCAGGCCATAGTTGCGCGCCTCCATCGTCACCTGGTCGGCGCCGAAGTTCGCGCCGGCCGACAGCGCCGAGCCCTGCCCGGTTTCAAAGTACAGGCAGTTCTCCCCGGCGATACGGTTAAACTCGGCGCCGACCGCCCGCGCTTCATCGAGCATCGCCAGCTCCACGCCGAACTCTTTTAGCCCCTTTTCGCTGCCGCAGATGCTCTGGAAAATAAGCCCCCCCGGGGCGCCGCGACGGATCGCTTCAATCTGGGTGGTGACGTGCGCCAGCACGCAGCCCTGGGTCGGGATATTAAACTTGTCGATAACGCCGTAGACGGTATCGAGGACGCGGGTCAGGTTCTCCACGTCATCGGTTACCGGGTTAACGCCGATCACCGCATCGCCCGCGCCGAACGAGAGCCCTTCGTAGATTTGCGCGGCAATGCTCTGCACGTCATCGCGGGTATCGTTCGGCTGCAGGCGGCAGCTAAAGGTGCCCGGCAGGCCGATGGTGGTGTTGGCTTTTTTAATCACCGGCATTTTCTTCGCGCCGTAGATCAGGTCGGCGTTGGAGCAGACCTTCGCCACCGCCGCCACCACTTCTGAGGTCAGCCCTTTGCGCACAAACGCGATGTCATCGCTGGTGACCTCATCGTTAAGCACGTATTCGCGCAGGTCGCTGATAGTCCAGTTTTTAATCCGCTGATAGGCGGTTTCGTTGACGTCATCCTGAATCAGGCGCGTCACGCAGTCCTCTTCATAAGGAATCACCGGATTGTTACGAATATCGGCGACCGTCATATCGGAGAGCACCTGCTTCGCCGCCACGCGCTGCTGCGAACTTTCCGCCGCCACCCCCGCCAGCACATCCCCCGAACGCAGTTCGTTGGCTTTAGCCAGCACCTCTTTTACATCCTTAAACTGATAAACATTGCCGAACAATGTGGTCTTTAGTTTCATAAGTCGTTCCCTCAGGAAGGAAATGCGAGTGATTTCACCGTCACCGGCACAACCGATCCGCCAAAAAGAGGCGTANGCGTACAATGTCTTCAATCTGTTTTTGATCCATGATGTGTCATCCCCGCGTCATCAGAAGAACAGTGACGGATCGCCCGCCCGTTTGGTCAGGCGACCATTTGCCATAATGCCCATCGTTTCCAGCCAGCGTTCAAACTCCGGCGACGGCCGCAGGCCCAGCAGCTGGCGCACGGTCGCGGTATCGTGGAAGGCGGTGGTCTGGTAGTTGAGCATGATGTCGTCGCCGAGCGGCATGCCCATGATGTAGTTGCAGCCTGCGGTCGCCAGCAGGATCATCAGGTTTTCGTTGAGGTTCTGGTCGGCATCGGCATGGTTGGTATAGCAGCAGTCGCAGCCCATTGAGATGCCGCTCAGCTTGCCCATAAAGTGGTCTTCCAGTCCGGCGCGAATGATTTGTCGGTCGTTATAGAGGTACTCCGGCCCGATAAAGCCCACCACGGTGTTGACGAGGAACGGATCGTAGTGCCGCGCCAGGCCATAGTTACGCGCTTCCATGGTCACCTGGTCGGCGCCGAAGTTAGCGCCCGCGGAAAGCGCCGAGCCCTGCCCGGTTTCAAAGTAAAGACAGTTCTCCCCGGCGATGCGGTTAAACTCCGCCCCCACC